>JAWUVZ010000131.1:0-10669 GCA_034112105.1 Glaciecola sp.
CCTTCACCAAAACCTTGATAGGCCAAGTCAATAAAAGGGAGAAAGCCAACTTCGTTTGCTAACTTAGCGAGTGATTGCCATTGTTCTCTCGTTAAGTCAGCCCCTGTTGGGTTATGACAACATCCGTGCAACAACACGACATCACCCTTTTTAACTTTTGCTAAACAGCTCATCATTTCGTCAAATTTGATGCTGGCAGTGGTTTTATCAAAATAAGGGTAAGTAACTATTTCAAGGCCTGCATCTCCAATTAGAGGGATGTGGTTTGCCCAAGTAGGGTCGCTGACCCATACTTTTGTGTCTGGATTGGAGCGTTTAAGCAACTCAGCTAATATGCGCAATGCACCGCACCCGCCAGGTGCTTGCACTGCAGCAACACGATTTGCTAACAAAACAGGGCTCGCTTTGCCTAGCATCAACTGAAGCATGCCATCAATAAAACCTTGAACACCTTGGGGAGTGATATACACCTTTGACGTTTCTGTTTCCATTAACTGTTTCTGTGCTTCAACGACAGCCTTTAAAATTGGCGTATTGCCTTGTTCGTCTTTATAAACCCCAACGCCAAGATCAATCTTTACTGGATTGTTGTCTTTTTTGAAAGCGATGGATAAACCTAGGATAGGGTCGGGAGCTAGAGCCGGCAAATGTTCAAACACGATTGTTCCTTAAAAATAATTTAAATGTGGCTTTTTACAAGGTTTGTATTATGCCAGTTTTATGCTGATTTTCGAGATAAATTACTCTTTGTTTATATCAAACTCAAAATGTTGAACTGAAGTTTGCTCTGCTTGTGCATTAAATGAGCGCTCTTCCCAAACAACGTGTTGATGATGGTCAACCAATAATACTGTTGATGAACGAGTACCGTATTCCAAGCTTTGAATAAATATCGATGATAATCGTCTTTCCCATTCAAGGGAAACCCCTGTTTTGGGTAGCGCATTGTCGTCAGCGCGTCTGTCATTATGAAGTAATTCAAAAAGATGTTCAGTGTCCAACACGTCCGCATGTTGGCAATATTTTGCAAGCGCATCACGACCGGTTGATATTTTTGGCCAAGGACTGTTAAGCGATGCGTTTGAAAGCCCGTAAACGCCAGCACCCAAAGGCACACAAGCATCATCAAAATTATTATAAACATATAACTGGTCGAGTTTGCCAAATAATAAGTTGTAGCCGTTATATTGGGCTTTCGATTCAGCTAGCGTTTGTGCATATTTTTTTTGTTGTTTACTTGAGCCTAGTAAAAAATTTAACACCAATTCGCCGCGGGTAACTGCATCTTTTACTTCTTTACCAGGGGCTCTAATATTAGTGAGAGCAGACACGCTGCCATTTTTATTAATTCCCATCCATGTGCCGCCGGCCTGATTGTCTTTGCCTGCTAATATATCTTTATTATTTTCCCAAAATGCAGAATCGGTTGTTGGTCGATTGTGAAATTCGTCTCGATTAGCGGCAATGATGAGTGGGAATTTAGGGTGCTGATTAACTGCAATAAACAATATACACATATGTGGAGTTGAAACCTTTACTTATCATGCGTTGTAAAACGCTAGTACGAATAGTGGACAAGGGAATAATTTAACCAACAGTGTTCTATCATGGTGACCTAGAACAAGTCGCTAACTATGGTATTATCTTGATAACAAGTCAACACGAGATGCCTTTTCAGTGAAGAAATTAGCCTTTGATACCAAATTAGTCCATGCAGATAGAAAAATAAATAAACCTCAGTTTGGTGCTGTTCATGAATCGACCAATAATTCAGTTTTATTTGAGTTTGAAGACGTACAAGACCTAGTGGATGTTTTCCAAGGTAAAAAAACAGGGCACGTTTATTCCCGTTCAAGCAGTTCTTCAGCAGTTTCACTACAAAATGTTCTCAATGAGCTGGAAGGTGGTATAGGTGCAGTCGTCTTTGCAACTGGTATGGCGGCTATCAGCTCAACTTTTCTGTCATTATTAAAAAGTGGTGATCACATTGTTGTAAGCCAATATCTTTTTGGTAATACGCGCAGCTTTATGGCAACTATCGAAGGCTTTGGGATCAGCGTTAGTTTCGTTGATGTCACCGATGTTAAAAATGTACAAGAGGCATGTAATGTCAACACCAAAATGGTTTTTTGTGAAACTATTGCTAACCCAGTAACCCAAATTTCTGATTTACACGGAATAGGCGATTGGTGTGAGTCAAATAATATTTTGTTTGCACTCGACAACACGATGACACCCAGTGTTCTGCTAGATGCAAAAGCGGTTAAAGCATCTATATTATTGACGTCGCTGACTAAATATATAGGTGGACATGGGAATGTCTTGGGTGGCGTATTAGTTGATACAGGCCTATTTAATTGGGACACTTATACCAATATTGATAATCAGTACCGTGTTGCTGACCAACAACAATGGGGGCTCACTCAAGTTAAAAAACGTGGGTTAAGAGATATGGGGGCAACTTTGGCTCCGCAGTCAGCTCATTTAGTTTCTATAGGACTAGAAACATTGACTATGCGTTTACGGAAAACCTGTGCTAATGCACAAGCCCTAGCCAAGTATTTGTCTACACATAGAGGTGTTGATGTTGTTCACTTCCCTGGCTTAGAGCATCATCCTCAACATGTTAGGGCTAAGACACTGTTTAAACGTGGTTTTGGTGGCATATTATCGGTTGAGTTAAGTAAGCAAATAGATCCACACGCTTTCCTTAATGCATTATCCTTAGTTATTTCTGCCACCCACTTGGGCGACACGCGCACGTTAGCTCTGCCAGCGGCGTCAACTATTTTCTTTGAGAATGGTGCCCGCGAGAGAGCGAAAATGGGTATTGCAGACTCATTGATCAGAATTTCCCTTGGTATCGAGGATATTGAAGATATTCTAGCTGACTTTGATCAAGCGTTTGCTGCTGTGCTGAAAAATAAGGGTTAATTAAGGTGTAAATAGTGGGATCAAATTAAATTGAAAATTTTCTGAACTAATATCAAAACTTAAGGACTAATTAATACTGGTGATGAAAGTGTAGTCATTCTTTAATTGGCAGTGTGTTCCTAGTTGAGTGTGTTTAACCCCGCCTTTATAAGGCGGGGTTTTTTTGTATACTGACAGTTACATAGCAAATAAAAGAAGCGACATCACAGCGCTAAAGCTGCTTTTATGTCAGCTACAAAATTTTCGTTGTCTGGCTTTGTAAACGCGCTGTACGACTCAACGATATCTCCATTTTTATCCATCAAATACTTATAGAAATTCCATTTTGGTGCAGTACCTGCTTTCTTTGCTAACATCACATAAAGTGGGTCCGCATTGTCTCCACGAACAGAAACTGATTCAAACATAGGAAAATTTACGCCGTAAGTTAGTTCGCATAATTCTGCCGTTTCCTTCTCACTACCAAACTCTTGATTAAAGTCATTTGACGGGAAACCTAAAATGACAAAACCGTCTTCCTTATATTTGGTATACAGTGCTTCTAGGCCTTCGAATTGTGGTGTGAAGCCGCATTTACTTGCGGTGTTTACAAACAGCACTGTTTTGCCTTTATAGGCATCACACATATGAACAACTTCTTGTGAGTTGAGTTTTCTTTTCGCAAATTTGAGTAAATCAGGGCATTCAGAGGCCATCGCTATTTGGCTGCCTGCCATCACTGCCATGAGTAGCACCAAGGAAATTACTTTTTTCATTTTTGAGAGTCCTTTTCACATCATTAAAGATTGTGGTTAGTTTTACAAAATTTCGGGACTTTATGTACTTAATAAATACCAGTACAGTCACTGAATGGATTACAGTAACATGTTACCCTCAAGATTATGTAATCGGAGGGGGAAATAGGTTTGTCCCTTACAAACATTAATATAACGTTATAACCAACTTTAAAGAACACTAATAATGCCAAAATATAAAAAAATAGTTTATTCAAGTGTCGGAATAGTTTTACTTAGTGCTTGTTCTGCAACTGAAACTCCAGTTTCTGGTTCGAGTACAAACAATATCCCAAGTTTCCTGACGGAAACGCTTTCTCAGGCAACGCCGACGACAATAGTAAGTGATAAAATCCAACTTACACTTAAGCAAATCATGTCCAACCCCGATTGGTTAGGCCGCGAACCGGAAGACGCATTTTGGAGTGCAGATGGCAATTCAATTGGCTATTACCGTAAACAAGAAGGCAATCCAATTCGTGACTTGTGGTTAACTGCACCGCATCATAAGGGGAATAATAGTTCTCAAAATAACACTGAAAACGGTCAGAAGGTAAGCTTGGCCGATATTCATCAGTATGAATATAATGAAATTATTAGTGATAAGGATATGGACTTTGTTGCTTGGTTATTTGAAGGCAATATATTTGTACAATCTAAGAATGACGGAGTCGTGCGACAGTTAACCAAAAATATTGACGGTGCAAGCAATCTTTCGTTTTATCAGGAAGAATGCGTTTCTTTTAAACGTGGAAATAGCTTTTATACCGTAAATGTTAAAACCGGCATGCAGGAACAGTTGCTGTCATGGCATTTTGATGATGAGGATGAACCTGTTAGTGACCCGGAAGATTACATTGCTGAAGAACAAATTAAGTTAATTGATTATGTAAAGCTGCAACGCAAAAATAGAACGTTGCGCCATGTTAATGATAACAAGCTAAAAGCGGAAAATAGCAGCTTAATGACATCATTAGTTTATTTTCACCCTTTAGATAGAACGGTGGTGGCAAGTTTATCACCGAATGGTAAGTGGGCTGTTGTTGTAACGACTGAAAATAAACCGAGTCGTGATGATACTGATATTATGCCAGATTATATCGAAGAAAATGGCCGTATTAAAGCACAAAGCGTGCGCCAAAGAGTTGCTGATGCAGAGCCGATTCGACATGATGTTTGGTTGCTAGAAGTTCAGTCTGGTCTAAAAACCAAGATGGATTACGCTGTATTACCTGGTTATAACGAAGACGTGTTGGCCGATGTGAAACGTGAAAATGCAGAAGCTAAAGGTAACACTTATGAAGAGAACCGTCTGCCTCGTGACATTGGTTTGTTATTCGACTGGTATGCGTCGGAGCCTCCAGTGAAGTGGCATGATAACAGCGATAAAGTAGCGGTGATGTTAGAGGCATGGGATAACAAGGACCGTTGGATCGTAACAATCGATGTTGATGATAAAGTGTTTGAAACGCAACATCGAATGCATGACTTTGCTTGGATAAACTATCGCTTTAATGAGTTTGGCTGGTTTGATGAAGTGGAAACACTTTACCTTTTATCTGAAGAGTCTGGCTATTCTCAGTTATATACAAAACCATTAAGCGGCAAGCTAACTGCGATAACCCAAGGGAATTTTGTTGTCGATAATGTTGTTCTTACACAAGACGACAAATATTTCTATTATAAAGCGAATAAGAAACATCCAGGTATTTATGAAGTCTATCGTGTTCTCAGTGATTCAACCGACTCCGATGCGTTAACTGATTTAAATGGGATGACTGACTACGAGCTATCTCCTGATGAGTCGGCGTTATTGCTGACGCATTCAAAATTGGTCACACCGCCTGAATTGTATACACTAGATTTGCGTAATGCATCAGATGTACCAATTAAAATAACGAATACGGTAAGCGATGACTTTTTAAGTATCAATTGGACTTCACCGTCTATTGTGGCAGTGAAGTCGAGTCATACTGAACAACCCATTTATTCGCGTGTTTATGCGCCGCAAGGTCCAGCTAGTGAAAAGCACAGAGCAGTTGTTTTTAACCATGGAGCAGGTTATTTGCAAAACTCACACCTGGGTTGGTCAGGATATTTTCGTGAATTCATGTTTCATAGTTTTTTAGTATCACAAGGCTATGTTGTCATGGACATGGATTATCGTGCATCTGCCGGTTATGGGCGAGATTGGAGAACGGCAATATATCGCCAAATGGGCACACCAGAAATACAAGACTTAAAAGACGGGGTTGAGTGGTTGGTGCAAAATGCAAATGTAGATCGCACTAGAATTGGGACTTATGGTGGGTCATATGGTGGCTTTATGACCTTTATGGCATTGTTTACTGAACCTGATCTATTCCAAGCGGGTGCAGCTCTGCGTCCGGTTTCTGATTGGGCACATTACAATGACCCATACACGTCGAATATATTGAATAGACCGGATGTTGACCCTATTGCTTACGAACGCAGTTCACCCATATATTTCGTGGATGGCTTAACCAAACCGTTGTTAATCAACGCCCCAATGGTTGATGACAACGTGTTTTTCGTTGACGTTGTTAGATTGGTTCAAGTCCTAATAGAAAAAGAAAAAGAGAACTTTGAAACAGCAATTTATCCAGTCGAGCCGCATGGTTTTGTGCAGCCAAGTTCATGGTTGGACGAATATCGTCGAATTTATAAGCTGTTTGAAGAAAATCTATAGTCTATGATGTTGAAAATATAAACGGCTTCAAACAGTTTATTAGGTCAAGTGATAGAAAAATAAAAGGTGCAACTGCTAAAGTTTGCACCTTTTGCGTTAACGAGACGCGGGCTAACGTCGTTAACTACTTCCTGAAATGCTTGATTTATAAAACGCGCTAATCTGTCACCATTTCGTCGCGCAGACCCCATACGTTATATTCGGTCGCGGTAAAATGAGACGACCAACGTTCGAGAACTTTTTTCGCTTCAGTTTCGTTTCCTAGATGTTTGGCTAACACTTGTGCAAATGTAGTTTCAGGTGGTGCCATACTTCCCCAATCTTTATAGGGGACAGCTAGCATCAACGTGTCTTTGCCAGATACATTATCAGACCATTGCCAATTAAAAGGCCAGTTCTTTGCTTTAGCTGCATCACTCATTATCTTCTTATCCTTCTCAATTGCCGCCCTATGCCCGTTCTTAACCGTATAAGAAGTGACGCCGACATAACGATATTTGATTTCTGGACCCCAATCACTGTTTTCGGCATCAATGACCGATATATAATGCTGATAGTTAGACACATATTTATCGACATTCATGTTAAAGTTTTGTTGCGAATCGTTTTTGGAACTCCACTCTCTGTAGGTATCCATGTCTGCCCAGCTAGCTCCAAAAGTACGAATAGCTACTTTGTCTAATTGATCTCCCAGTATTGGCGAGTAAAGCCGCCAGGCGCGAGGATCTTCAAGGCTTCCTCTATAATCACGATGCTTTTTTATCCCAGCTAACATCGCTTCAGATTGCCCCATTTTTGGTGTTATAACCCAAGTTTCGGCTAAAATTTTTGCTGAATGATTGTCAGCGAATGTAGCGGGAGACATGATTGCAAGACTCAGCATGACAGGTGTAACTATTTGGATAAACTTTTTATTATTCATTGTTAGTTCCTTTAAAGTTTTATTAATAAAAACCATAAGGGCTCGATACTTCAATAGTAGTACTATTTAAAACAAACTATTACCAAACTCATATCTACGGTGAATACAGCTTAGTTGACTATATCCTGATTGCGAATGCTTATAGTTAATCAGTCTATAAATCTTCTCAAATCAAATTACATCGTCTAATGCATATTTAGTATGGTATTCATGTTATTTGAGTTTCAACATGTGCTTTAACTCGATGACTAGTCCGGTTAAGATAACCGTAGGGTTCTGATGAATCCAACATCACCCATAACATGACTAACCGGTTAGTTTGGGCATCACCCTCATATAATGCGATACCGAAATCTATGTCTATCCAATAATGATTGCCTATATCGGCTAAAGCGAGGTTCTCTAGCGCTTTTCCTGCGGAATCGAGTGGAGCACAATCAGCTACTTCGACGATAGAAAAGCCATTAAAGGCATCGGCGTCACTAAGGGATAATGACCGTCGCTGGAAATCAAAATGTACACTTGCGAACGCCTAAAAATAGTTTACGGGTGGTTGTTTTTCTTATGCTTAATCTGTCGTCGACTGGCGTCATAAAAGCGTCGCGAGAAATGTGGAATTGGTTAATAACTACCCCCTGGTTGATGTACAAGAAGAATTAACGCTAACCCCTAACTATTGAACAGACATCATTCTCTATTGGTTATCCTCTCACTGATACTGCAATGTGCCTAATTTGTTTCAAATTTGCCTAATGCGAACAAGCAATTGGTAGTGTTAAAATATGGAGACCAGGCTGCTTTGTTGGAGAGTCATCGCATTAAGTTAACTTGCGCCTCTGCCAATAGTAGTGAATGGCTGGATATATAGGTAAAACATGTATGCACTAAGACAGAGGGAATTACTTACTGGGCGAAACTAAGTGTGAATAGTATAAGCGACTATGTTGAGTGGTTTGTTAAGGTTAAATAACGAGCAATACTCAAGTTTGGGAACTATTTATAAACAATCGCCGTTTTAACCAACTGACAATGCCGATTATGAGGCCAATAATCGCGCCGTAAAGATGGCTGTCTATGGCTACGCTCGCATCAATCAGATCAGGCATTAAACTGCCGGCGCCGTTTAACTGTTCATTTCCTACTTTCAGTGCAAGACCAGTCAATAATAGCCATCCACTGAACACTTTATTTTCTACGTCGCGGATACAACCCCAAGCAAAAACGCCATGAATTGCGCCTGAAAGTCCTACATACCAAACAATATTATCCGACAAAATATACATGCAAAGTGATATTCCAATACAAACAATCAGAAATTTACCTAGGTATGGCGCCATGGCATAGTCGTCGCCGTGCAAAGCCCATAGTAATAACAAGCCTAATAAATTAAATAGCATATGAATAAAGTTGGTATGAAGAAAATGCCCGCTTACAATTTGATAGTAGTTTGCTTGTGACCACCAGGACCGTTCGAGCGCTAAATAATCTGAAGTCATGGGTTCGAAAAAAAATGCGACTATACTAATTAATCCTACAATCAGAGGGCCTAAGTATTGATTTGGACGAGTAGGAAATTGGATCATGGGTTTATTATTTTGCTAAGTATAGATTAGTTTGATGTTATCTTATCATTAGAAATCAACAATGCGTTCACATAATCTGTTAAATTAAAGAACGAATGAATTTATTAAAAATAATGGTAAAACATGATAAACGTTAGCCGCAAAAATACAATTTTAACAATTGAAATTGACAGACCACATAAAAAGAATGCACTTGTCCCTCAAATGTATTTGGATATGGCAAAAGCAATTGAATCGGCTAGTGACGAAGAAATTCGAGCAGTGCTTATTCAAGGCTCGCAGGGGTGTTTTACTGCCGGTAATGATATCGCTGATTTTATGGTAAAAGGTGATGTTCAGGAAGTGAATGCAACTTTTCGTTTTATGATGGCTTTGGTTAAATGTCCGGTGCCTGTTGTTGCAAAAGTGGAAGGTTTAGCGATTGGTATCGGAACTACGTTGCTTCTGCATTGCGATTTCGTCTACTGTGCTGATAATGCTCAGTTTGCAATGCCGTTTATCAATTTGGGCTTAGTGCCTGAATATGCATCAAGCTTTATTCTTCCGCGTATTTCCGGAAATTTGAAAGCAGCCGAGTTGCTCCTGTTAGGGGAGACCTTCAGTGCTCAAAAAGCCTTTGAGTGTGGTATAGTTTCCAAGGTAGTAAGCGAGGAGGTATTATCAGATTTGGTTACTGAAACTATCGCAAAGTTAGTGTCTAAACCTAAAATTGCACTAGTGCAATCTAAAGCACTTTTACGTAACCAGAATGCTGAAATCGAAAAGCATATCATTGCTGAGTTAGCTGTTTTTGCCGAAGCAATGGTGAGTGAGCCAGCAAAAGAAGCATTCTCAGCATTTCTTGATAAAAGGCCAGTAAATAGATTGGTATACAAGTAGGTTGTTAATTCCAACAAGTATCATCATTGAAACAGGTAAAAAATGAAAAAATTAGTTCTTGCCACATTAACTGTGTTCGCTTTTTCATCCTTTGCTCAAATAGCAAATCCATTGAGAGAGGATCGCGAGCCAGAAGCTGATACAGGAAAAACCGTAAAACAAGCATTTGAATCAAAGGAATATATGGTGGTAGCGGCCAATCCTTATGCTTCTTGGGCGGGTAAACAAATACTTGAAAAAGGTGGCTCTGCAATTGATGCAGCTATTGCTATTCAGGCGATGTTAACCCTAGTTGAACCACAATCGTCTGGCATTGGCGGCGGCGCCTTTATTTTGTACTGGGACAACAAAAATAAAAAACTACATACGTTTGATGGTCGTGAAACCGCTCCTCAAAAAGCAACCCCCTATATTTTTGTTAAAGATGGAGAGCCAATGCGTTGGATTGACGCAGTTGTTGGTGGAAAGGCAGTTGGCGTACCCGGCGTGCTTAAAGCATTAGAGATGGCACATAAAGAATTTGGCAAGCTAAAATGGCGCGATTTATTTGAAGATGCTATTTCAACTTCAAGACAGGGCTTTACCGTCTCACCTAGACTAGAAATGTTAATAAAATTAGATATACATCCCGGATTAAATAACTTTGTTAATTCTCAAAACTATTTCAAACCAAATGGTGTTCCACTTAAACAAGGTTCGATTCAAAAGAATGAAGTCCTTGCCAATACCTTGTTGAAGATTGCTCACCATGGCACCGAGTATTTCTATAAAGGTGAGTTAGCTGAAAAGATTGCTGAAGCAGCACGAACGGCAATTATTAACCCGGGCTTTATGACGTCTGACGACTTAGCAAGATATGAGGCAAAAA
>JAWUVZ010000132.1:0-7244 GCA_034112105.1 Glaciecola sp.
GTGTTGTATGAGTTTCTCAGATTCAGTATCAAGAGCAGAGGTTGCTTCATCGAGTATTAGCATAGGGGAATCCGCCAGGATTGCTCTGGCAATGGCGATACGCTGTCGTTGTCCGCCTGAGAGGGCGACTCCATTTTCACCTATAATCGTTTCAAATCCGTTTTCTTGTTGCGCTACAAATTCAGACACATGAGCTGCTTTCGCTGCTTGCATTATTTGCTCTCTGGTCACCTTATCAGCGCAACCGTAAGCAATGTTGTTTGCTATCGTGTCGTTAAACAAGGTGACTTGTTGTGACACCAACGCAAATTGTCTTCGTAATGAGGTTAATGTAACGTCGTTAAGCGCAACACCATCAATCGATATCTCGCCCGATTCAGGTCGATAAAAACGCGTTAGTAAACTCGACAATGTAGACTTACCACTACCCGAACGTCCTACCAGCGCAATGGTCTGCCCAGCATTAATGACAAATGAAACATTACGCAGTGCAGGCTGGCTTTTACTCGGGTAGGTAAAGGTTACGTCTTTAAACTCTACGTTGCCTTGTGCACGAGTCAACTCTTTGTTACCTGTGTCCATTTCAATATCTTGGTCTAGTAATTCAAATATACTTGCACAGGCTGCCATCCCTTTTTGAAATTCATTATTTACCGTCGTAATTTGTTTTAGCGGTTTTAACAGTGCCATCATAGATAGAACCACAGCCACAAATACGCCGGGGCTTAAGTCATTGAGCATGGTTGGTGTACTTGCAAGGTAAAGCACAAATGCTAATGCGATCGAAGCGATCACCTGGATAGTAGAAACGCTTAGGATTTGCGTTGTTGCGAGCTTCATCGTTTGCTGACGATTGTTATTGTTAGTCTGTTGAAACTTATCTGACTCTAATTTTTGACCGCCAAACATCAATACTACTTTATGGCCTTTGACCACTTGTTCAACGCCAGTTGTTAATGAACCCATTGCCTTTTGTATTTCTTTACTTATTTTTCTGAAGCGCTTACTGACAACACTCACAATAATACCAACAACAGGCCCTATAAGTAGAAAAATTAACGACAATTGCCACGAGTTAATGAACATGACCACAAGTAGACCAATAACAAATGCGCCCTCACGGATAAGTATTAAGAAAGCTTTACCTGCAGCATTGGCGACCTGTTCAGTATCAAACGTTACTTTGGAAATGAGCGCACCCGCAGACTGATGATCATGAAATTCAACTGGCAAGTGAATGTACTTATCAAACAGTTGCTGGCGCATTTTCATGACAACTTGAGAACTTATCCAGCTTAGCGTGTAACTCCCCATAAAATTAAACAGACCACGTATAATAAAAAGTGGAACTATAGCAAGCGCTGCAATTCTTAAAAAATCTGAACTCGTGTCTTTTAAACCGACGTCAATCATAGGCTGTAATTGCGAAATCACATAGGCATCTATGCCTGCATAGCCGAGCATACCTAGTATAGCGATGAAAAATGGAAATTTAAAAGGCGCTAAGTAAGTCAGGAATCGTTTGACAACTTTTGGCTCATTTTCGATACTCGCAGTCATTCTGCTCCTTTCTTCTATTTGCTAATTCAGTTAGCTGTTTATTTAGTTTGAACTTTTTACCTACGGTATTCTACCGTAAGCCCTGCAATTCACAAAGCTTTGCTGGCGAGCAGTACTACCCTTATTTTATTTGCATATACCATGGCGAGAATAAGCGCTGCCGATAGGCTGTAGATTTCACCTTACCATTCGAAAATTCAAAGACAACTTCACCATCATAAGCCGTATTATACACTTTCGCATTCACCTCATTAAAGTTCGCCAAAACGCTAGCATGTGGAAACCGCCATTGATTATAATAGCTGCTGCTAATCACGACGTATTCGGGGGATACAGCCTGAATAAAAGGCCTAATTGAGGATGTTTTGCTTCCGTGATGTGCAGCCACTAATACATTCGCTTTTAATTTTGCACTATCTGTATTCGTGCTAACGAGCGCCTGCTCTGCTTCTTTTTCAATATCACCCGTCAACAACACACTGGCACCTTTACCCGCTATTTTTATTACACAGGAATGATTGTTATCTTGCCCCGATTCGTTTGCAACGGGCCACAAAATAGTTAATGTTAATTTCCCCCATAAAAAACTATCGTCCGCGGTGCATCCTTTAGCAGGCGTAAGCCATTGGATAACGTTGTAATGCGAAAAAACAAACCTATTGCCCCCAGCATGGTCATTATCCATATGGCTATTGATTAAATAATCGAGCTTTGGAATGCTTAAGTTAGTTTTAGAAAACGGCATCATCACTTGAGTTTGTGCCTTTAAATATGGCGCAATCACTGTTTTAGCCAAGCTGCCGCCATTAATAAAAGACTGCCCTGTGTCGTACAGCAGATATTGATTATTTTGACGCACCAGCACACTTAATCCTTGCCCTATATCGAAAATCCTTACCGACCAAATTCCGCGATCCGCTTCTCTTGTCGTGCTTTGACATAAAATCGCAAGGCTTAGTGTGCCGATAACTTTTTTACGGTGCGGCCAGTGAGGTAAAAATATTATCAGCAGTGAAATAAGCATCATAAACCATGCTATAGGAGGTATCCCTTGAACTTCTATGCTCGCATGTTGCAAATTATTAACTACTTTTATAAACAACATAAGTTGTTCAAAACACCAATCTACTGCTTGAAGGAGTGGTTTTAAAAACAGATTTATATTAAACAGTATCAACATGACTATCAGTAAACACATCGGTACTAGCAGCAAACCGACCACGGGCATGACGACTAAATTTACAAGTGCAGAGACGGTAGAGAACATGCCAAAGTTGATAGCAACGAGTGGCAGCATTATTAGAGATAAAAACAATTGCAGCGTAATCGTTTGCTTTGTCGCCTGCCAGATAGAGTTATCAATGCGAGGATAACGCCACATAAAAAAATAAATCGCAAAAACAGCACCAAAACTAAACCAAAAACTCATTCCAATTATTGATAATGGGAATAATAGGAAGAAACAAACAAGAAGATTAAAAAAGATAGCAATGGGCCTCCAATGTAGTTGGAAAAACATCAAGTAGGCAACAAACAAAAGAGCGATTATTGAGCGTATCACTGGTATCTGAAAACCACTTATATACGCATAAAAAAAACAAAATGGAATACTAGCGACGACAGCCCAAGGAGCAATATTGGCTTGCTGATTACTATTCATTAGCCTGATAACGAAAAATAGTATAGTTTTAGTCAGATGAAAAAATAACAAACTCACGATGCCCAAGTGTAATCCGGAAATAGCGAATAGATGTGCTGTCCCGGTAGTTTGCAGTAGCTTCCAATCAGCGCTGGTAAATAAACTTCTTTCGCCAAGCGACAATGCGAGGATCCAATTTATATTTTGCAGATTATATTTGCTTGAATATAGCAACAAGCGGTTGGCCAGCTTTTGTCTCAGTGAGCTGCTCGCTCGCAGCAGTGAATTAGTTGGACTGGTCTTTATCCTACCTATCCCAACAATATTTTGACTAACCAGCCATTTTTGGCGGTTAAAGCCAAATTCGTTAGCTAAAGCATGAGGTCTTTTGATGTTGACCAATAACCTAACATTATCACCCTGTTGAAACTCCATATCAGGCTCAAACCAAGAAAGTCTTACCCTAGGCGAGTGGTAAAGTATTGTTTTTCCTATTTTACTTAGTTGCAGCATTACGCTTTTTTGTTCGAATTGCTGCTTCTTAGATTGAGCATATATCTGCGTGTTTTTGAAAATATTGATTTGAGTCTCGTTTCTTCGTTGAAGTTGTAACGTTTCAACAGTGCCTTCTATCATTACATTTTCATTAAAATATCGATTTGGTAGTTGCCAAGACGAATACCAATGCCCTACACTGCTCGCCCAGACGAATCCAAGTATTGATCCGAACATCCACGTTTTTATTTGAAAACGAAGGCATGACAAGACAATAAGGGCTAATACCAAAGTTGCCACAATCTGAATTGAAGGTAGCACAGGCCAAAATAGGCTACTGAGGAATACAATAATGAATGCAAACATTGCTCTATGTAGCTTACTCAACTTGTTTTCCTCAAGAGATTAGATAAATGCCAAAGAAATTTATAAGACGATTTTTACCTAACCATATTACGATTAGAGACAGTAAATATTTACGTATCTTTGGTACACTTTTGCATGACCCGAATTTATGGCATCTAAACCGACGTTCCGCTAGCGGAGCCTTTGGTGTTGGACTTTTTTTTGCATTTTGGCCTGTACCTTTCCAAATGATTTTTTCAACGGCTGCCGCCATTATTTTCAGAGTTAACTTACCGCTCTCCGTTGCAACAGTTTGGTTGACCAACCCATTCACAATGCCGCCTATATTCTACGGTGCTTATTTAGTTGGGAGTACTGTACTTGGTACTGAAGTTGACCATTTTGCGTTTGAATTGAGTTGGTCATGGTTAATAGAAAGCGTCTCAACGATAGGCCCAGCGTTCATTTTAGGCTGTGCAATATGTTCGGTTTTTTTCGGTCTGTTGGGTTACTTTAGCTTAGATTGGGTTTGGAGAGTCTCGGTTATGCGCGCCTGGAAGGCACGCAAACCGGGTAATAAATAGACTAGGGTGTAATTACCTTGTTGCGGGTTTAATGTTGTGCGAAAAAAGCCACCATCTGCGCTTCATCCCAAACTGCTACATTTAACGATTCAGCTTTACTTAATTTTGAACCTGCCTTTTCACCAGCAATTAAAAGATCAGTTTGCGACGACACACTACCGGATACTTTTGCACCGAGCTCTTGCAACTTAGCCTTAGCCTCACTTCGTCCCATTTGCGACAAAGTACCGGTTAACACTACCGTTTTTCCAGCAAATGGTTGGTCATCTTCTGATGCCTGCAAAATTACTGGCCAATGAATACCCAGCTCAACTAAATCACTTATAATTTGAATATTTAACGGTTCACGCATAAAGTTAAATAAATGCGCTGCCACAATAGAACCTACATCTTGCACTTCAATCAATGACTCTATATCTGCTTGCATAATCTCAGCAAGGGTCATGTAGTGCAATGCAAGATTACGCGCTGTTGACTCCCCGACCTCTCTTATGCCCAAGGAATAAAGGAACTTAGCTAATGTTGTCTCACGCGACTTATCAAGTGCGTTAAGTAAGTTTACCGCCGACTTTTCACCCATTCTTTCCAGTGAAATTAGCTTCGGCATATTTAAGCGAAACAAATCAGCTGGATTTTCGATCAGACGAGAATCAACCAATTGTTCAACTATTTTGTCACCTAAGCCATCGATATCCAAGGCTTTACGAGACGCAAAGTGCTTGATCGCCTCTTTACGTTGTGCACCACAGACTAGTCCACCGGTGCATCTTGCTGTTGCCTCAGACTCAATTCGCTCTATGTGTGAATTGCACTCAGGGCAATGGGTTGGAAAAATAATCTCGCAAGCATCAACAGGACGTTGCGCTAACACAACTGATACGATTTGTGGGATAACGTCACCTGCACGTCGAATTATTACCTGATCGCCAATTTTTACGCCCAAACGCGCAATTTCATCTTGATTATGCAATGTGGCGTTTGATACCGTAACACCACCAACAAATATAGGCTCTAATCGTGCTACCGGCGTAATCGCACCAGTGCGGCCAACCTGAAATTCAACATCTAACAAAGTGGTTAGTTCTTCTTGAGCTGGAAATTTCTGTGCAATAGCCAATCGAGGTGCTTTAGAGACGAAGCCTAAACGTTGCTGTAAACTAATATCATTAACCTTGAACACAACACCGTCAATGTCATAGGATAGCGAATTACGCATTGCACCTATTTTTTCAAAGTAGGCAATGCATTCCTCAGCACCATTGGCAACCGAGGACTCTTTGCATAGCGGGATACCCCATTCACCTAATGCAGCTAAGCGTTGTGTGTGTAAAGCCAGATCCGTTAGACTTTCACCTTCAATAACACCCATACTGTAGGCATAAAACAATAGTGGTCGCTTTGCCGTAATTCGTGAGTCGAGTTGGCGCAAACTGCCAGCTGCAGCATTTCTTGGATTGACGAACACTTTATTACCCGCATTTTTCTGCATCTCATTGAGTTGCTCAAACCCAGCTTTTGGCATAAAAACTTCACCTCGCACTTCAACTCTGCTTGGAATGTTTTTACCACGTAATTTGATAGGCACATTCGCAATAGTCTTCACATTTTGGGTAATGTCTTCACCAATTTGGCCATCCCCTCTCGTCGCTGCTCGTGTAAGTATGCCGTTTTCATAAAGGATTGACGCCGCTAAACCATCAAGCTTAGGTTCACAACTAAATTGTAAGTCATTGAATGACATCAGTCTGTCTTGCAAGCGTTTTTCAAATGCTATTAGGTCGGCTTTGTCAAAGCCATTATCGAGCGATAGCATTGCGACTTCATGCACAACCGTGTCGAACTTCGACAGTGGCTTGCCACCGACTTTTTGACTTGGTGAGTCTAAGTTAATAAGCTCCGGGTGCTGCTTTTCTAAAGCTATCAACTCATTCATTAAGCGATCGTATTGCGCGTCAGGAATACTTGGAGCATCCATCACATAGTACTGGTAATTATGTTCTTCTAGCTGCGATTTAAGCGCATCCATGTGCTCTATTACTTGATTTATTTCAGTCATTTTACTATCGGTTAATACGTTTACGTTCGAATTCGCGAATTCGCTCTGAATATTTTTGCAGACCTTGTTTAGTCAGTAAACCGCGGCCACCATCGAGAATTTGACAACTAAATTCCTCTGCTAATTTTCGTGCTGCGTTGTGCATCATATTAAAAACTTGTTGAGCGTCACCTTCAATCGGCAACATCATAAACAGTGATAAACCGCGCGTACTGAAGGTTTCGATATTATCAATATCAAAAACACCAGGCTTGAACAGATTTGCAAGTGAAAACAAAACAGGACCTTTGCCATTTGTATTAACATGGCGATGGAAAATATCCTGTTCACCAAATTTCAGCCCGAGAGTTAGTAACATTGGTAATAGCGCTGCGCCTGATATTTCACGATCCTCAGGGGCTCTTATGTTAATGACCAGTACGTCCGTTGGTTGTTCACTTTGTTGCGCACTTTGTTGCGCACTGCTAGCCTTTGTTGAAGTAGAATTTGATTGCGTCGATGCAGACTGTTGCGCTGCAGTCAAAGCGGCTTGTGAGGGCTCTTTATTCGCTGAGGGCTCTTTATT
>JAWUVZ010000133.1:0-14490 GCA_034112105.1 Glaciecola sp.
ACTTTTCTGATTCGTCAACTCAAGATGTGTCATCCCAAGTGAATTGGTTGAGCAGTAATGTCAATATTGCATCCGTAGGTAATACCGAATTAGACAAAGGACTTGTTAACGCACTATCGGCTGGAATTGTGGACATATCAGCGTCTTATTCGGGTATTGATTCGCTCCCTATTGCGCTCGAAATTACCCTCAATGCCAACTTACCAAAAGCCATTAATATGCGGGTTCAACCCAATATCATAATTAATAATAGCAATGATGCAGCCCAAGTTGATCTCGTGTTAGTACCGACTGCGGATGGTGGTGTGATAGCGGACGGCACGCCCATAACATTAACTATCACTGAAGGTGCTACGAATCGAAATGTTGACTTAGTTACCACAAATGGTGCAGTGAGTTATTCGCTGCAATCTTCGTATGATGGGTTTATTTCTTTGTCGGCTAGTAGTAGTGATTACACTGTGACGTCTGGCCTATCAAGCACTGATAGTCTGTCCGATGCCATTTCGTCGACTGGCGGTTCAAATGGGGTGTATGAGAATAGTACGCTTCAACAAGGTAGTGTCTTCTTTGTGCTTTCCAGGAACCTAACTAATCGAGTATTTAATATTGAACAAATAAATATTGGTTTTCGTGATCCCAATAATGGAAATGTTTTTGTTAACTTTCCTGAGTCGCCCATAACCACTGGCGCAGCCATTAGTGACGGTGATTTAACGGCAGGAGAGTTTAACTTTATCGGTTATGAATTAAATAATGATATTGAGGCTCATATTTATATTATTTCATATGTGATTTCTGACAACCAAAGCAATCGGGTTTTTGGTTTAATTAATACCTTTAACTTCGAACAATAAGTGGCGTTTATAGCTAAGCGCCATCTATATTTATTTTATGAAATTTTATAAAGATAGCTATCAATAACTTCGCAAAGTTTCAGCAAAGGTAGGTACACACAGTAAAATCACAGAAGTGTACTGACATTGCTAACTATTCGCTAACGTTGTCACAGTATAGCAAGCTAAGTTGAATCACAACTTCCGGTACAGGCAATCATTTACTAAAAAAGTAGAGGTGTTTATGACTAATCCTAACTAAAAGGCTCTTGTCTCTAGTGAGGTTGTGGACATAGCCTAAAATGTGTGACGGTCTAATGAAATAAAGAAACAACGGAAATTCAAGTATTATCATGTGTCAGAGATATATAGAGGAAGCTGAAAATCCAATGATTAATTGAGTTGATGCAAGAGCAAACTTCTTTTTGTTACGTATTTAGAGGCCATATAAATAACAATACTTAAGTACCCAAACATAGTTAGCACCCGTTCTTCACTGATGAATGTGATGAAAAACTCAGTCCCTAGCTGAATAGATTGACGCCAAGTAGCAAATCTAAAAAAACTTACCATATATTTAATTCTGCAGTGATTCTTTATTTAAGGTGCCCTAATTAGCAATAGCTAATTAGGGCACCTATAACTTATAAATTGATTACCGTTATATTTGAGACGATCCACTTCAGTGGCACTCAGATGGCTACATTGAGATAAAGGACCGCTCCAAAGATATGATTATCTCAGGGGGAAAAATATCTCGAGTATCGAAATAGAAGATGTTCTGTATCGACATCCGTTGATACAGGAAGCTGCAGTTGTTGCCATGGAACATGCGAAATGGGGCGAAACTCCCTGTGCTTTTGTAACCCTAAAGACGGGGAAATCGACCGCTGAGCATGAGATTATTAATTTCTATCGTGATCATATGGCGCGTTTTAAAGCCCCTACTAGAGTGGTATTTGCTAGTATTCCAAAGACATCAACTGGCAAAATTAAGAAATTTGAACTTCGCGATATAGCAAACAACAACGAAACGTAGTTATCGGTTATGAGTCTGCTTTTAGCTTTATCAGGTGAAGGTAATGAATTTTGTTGCGCCAAGTTCATGTAAATCATAATAAAGGGTACTGTTAAGTTACCGCCATTGAATAACTAGACAGTACCCGACTAGCCTATATTTTAAGCTACAATTTATATAAATAAAGCACTAACAGGGAAGCTCTTGTTGAATGCTAATATGTCACAAGAGGTTGTATCGCTTGTAATTTTATTATTTTCAATTGTTAATAAGGTAATAAATGGCAACCTAATTTTACTACTACCCTCATCCCCATCTAAAAACCATTTTATTGCAACTTGGTGACCATCTACCGCAATATCTTCTAACTGAGTAAAGCTCCTAGTCAGCTTATTTGCTTTTGATAACACGAATTCAAATAACAGCGCCTTCTTTTGGGGGTGTTTATTACCAGATAAATTAATAACAGCGTCCGCATTATAGAATTTGTCTATATTGGCTAGTTGCTTTTGGCTCCAAATGGCCCACCACCCATCAAGTATTTCGGCCTGTTCGTTATTCTTACCAATCAATTTAGATGGCCATGCAATATCATTTTGCAGATGGTCTTGCTGGTCATAGTCAGATATCATTAAAGGGTCTGCAGTTAGCAAGCTATCGCTGATTTGTTTCAGTTCGTGCATGCTAGCTGCCGCTAACTGAGCAGTATCCACCAACGCTTGCACTGACTTTATTACTCGCTGATCGGTTTCTAGCCAGAATATATAATTAATCGTGCCATTTTTATTTTCTGACTCAAGCGTTAAGTGAATAACGTAGTGATTGTTGTGCTTGACAGTTTGATAATCTAATACAGTACACTTACCGGCTAAGGTAAACCAATTAGCTAGGATGGTGTTTAGTTTTTCTGTGCCGTAAAGTTTTGCATTATGTTGCGCCCAATAAGCACTATGCAGCATCTTAGCGTTAAGGTCAGCTAAATCACCTTTAGTAAACGCGTTAATAATTGAATCTAGCATGATTTCACTCCGCTCTTATCATTAGCCCTGTTAAAGTCTCTAATAAGATTTGCGTAAGCAGCAACCTCATCAAATACGGTCCATTCTTCGCTAATTTTTCCATCAACTAAGCGCAAGTGGGTAGCGCCTAATATGAAAAATTCTTGGCCACAATACATCGATAATCTTTTGTCTTTTGAAGAAAAAGAACCCGTTAATGACCACCGTATAGCAATATCGATAACCCCCTTTTCCTGATCAAAGGGAACAGTACATACATGATCACAGGTAACCTGTGCTTCTGGACAAGTTGCTAACCATTGAATAATAGTTCCTTTAATACTCGGAATACCGACCGCTTGGCGTCCACCAGGCCATTGTAACTTTGCATTTAAGTGATAAAAGATATTTGCTTTACCAAATTTTTTTTGATTAAACAGGGTATCTAACCAGCTGTTACTAAATTCAACAGCTGATTTGTCAATGGGTTCTTTCCATCGATGTTCACTTGGCTTTTGCGCTTTCACTCTAGATATTTCAGCCTGGCGCCACTTCTCGAATTTTGGATGTGTAGGAATTTTAGCGAAATGTTCACTCGCATCTAACACTTCAATTCCGAGCTGCTTTACTAAAAAGCTGTTATCGCGGACTAACCATTCATATACAATTTTGTTCTCAACACAAATGCAATCTGCAATAGTAGTGACACGTCCAATTTTGTGCGTCGCCTTACCAAATTCTGATGGCCCTTTATTGGTCATAATACTGGTAATTCTATGCGATGAATAATATCCCTTGTTGGGGCCAAGATCTCGCCAAATTACGTTT
Organism: Glaciecola sp.; assembly: GCA_034112105.1. Classification (GTDB taxonomy): domain Bacteria; phylum Pseudomonadota; class Gammaproteobacteria; order Enterobacterales; family Alteromonadaceae; genus Glaciecola. The sequence continues at coordinate 3,681 of JAWUVZ010000133.1, forward strand.
TCACCAATCAGCAAGCGGTCCGGAAAAGCACTGATAGTTTGCAAAGTTCCGCTGACTACGCTCGATACTGCGTCTGCATATGCACCTAAGGTATGCACAGGGCAATATTCTGCATAATAGTCGTTACACAAACCTACATTTTTTTGTTCCCAAATTCTATGGGTAATGCGCACTATGTAGTCAACGATATCGATAAACTCTGAGTCAAAACCTGTCAATAATTGGCTTTTGGGATTAGTTGGGTTTAATAATTCAGGCAGATTTTTCCAATACAGTTGTGTGACCTCACCTTGTGGTAAATGCATAACATTATTCGTTGGTACCGTTTTATCATTCATAATTTATTACCGTATTTACAAAAATTACTGCTTACTCAAACCAAGTCAAGGTAGCATGTTAGCGATTAAACGCTGGTTTTCATTAAAGCGAAAACATCTAGTCCCATTTGTTTGCACATATGTATAATGTCAATTCCAACCCAGTTTTCTTTTAATAAATTGCCCTCTCGTCGCCATATATCAATTACCCTTAATTCAAGTTTTTTGTTGGTTGGAGGCAATCCTAACCAGCCACCTGCAGAGTGAGTTCCATGCATATGCGGCCAACCGCCGGTTGCGACATAGTTGCCTTTTTTTACAACGCAAGCTTTATGGTCTACTGCGCGATCAGGAAAACTAAATACAAAGGGGCCTTGATGATGCTCACGAAAACTTTTAATACCTTTGGTTGTGCCAATACCAGCGGGCCCATACCACATGAAGTCTGGATGCCAATATTTATCTAGCTGCATACTCAATAATGATTTCCCATCAAACTTACCAAGTTCATCTAGCATGTTTAAAACAAGCTGCTCCGATTCGGCAGCTTGGAACTTATTAACTTCTACAGGCGATAATCCATCCATCGTGGTTGGTGGTAGAATTTGACCACAGTGACCTAAACTTTTGCGTAATGGATAAATGCCCACTTGATGCATGACATCTAAAAAATCAAAAATAATAAAATACTCAGATATTCTGTCATTTGTTATTTTGACCAGTTCAGTGAAACGCAAATATAAAAGATTGCCGGTGGCAGGGATCCCGAGAAAATCATTAACGAAAATGCCGCTAAAGTAACCTGTTGCAGCAATCCAACGGTCGTCTTCATAAACACTGTCAAACTCGATAAATGCTTTACGTTCGAAATGCTCAAAAGCATTTTTAAAGAGTTGCCAAAAGTCTTTTTCAATGGCATTTATACCTATAATTTGCTCGATGGTATATGCGGCATTTAGTATTATATCTTCATTCACTAAAGCGCTAAGTGACTCGCCCCTTTGTAAAGTAAAGTAAAAATCATCAATAATTGAAGTCATATTATGCTCTATATCATGTACTCGAACGACCATAAGAATACTATGGTGAGAATAAAGAAAGCGAACAACCAGTAGTTAACACGATCAACTTTACCTGGCACCCGATACCAACCGTTCTCTTTTTCATCTAAGCCTTCTCGAGCGAATTTCAATTTCTGTCCTTTTACAGTGTATTCAGACAATTCAGTTTGTTTTCCGTCAATAACCCGGCTGGCAATTAATGTAATGACTATATTGACTGCAGCGCCAATCAGGCAGTACCAAGGCCACGCAACGTCTGTGCCTAAAGCTGCGGCTGCGACCACAACAAAGCCGGTAAACGTACCCACTAATAAGCCATTTTCGGTTGCTTGTTTAAAGAAAAAGCCTAAAGCAAACATACCTAGTTGTGCGCCAACAAAATAAGACCCTACTTTACTGAGAACCTCTAGTATCGAGCCCGAGCTATACATATGGTACATAATGGCTGGGAAGATGATTAGCAAAGCCCAAAATAGTGTGAACAAACGTGTAACCTTTAAGTAATGTGCATTAGTCTCGTCTTTTCTAAAATACTTTTTATAAAAATCGATAGTCGAAATAGTTGAAAGTGAATTAAATGCAGAATCGAGACTCGACATTGAGGCGGCCATTACTGCGGCAGCGATAATTCCCATTAGTCCAGGCATGCCATATTCAGCAGCAAATTGGAGGATAATGGTATTTTCGTTTTCAAAAGTGCGACCTTGATAGTAGTTGTAAAACAAAACGCCTAATACAATAAAAAAGAGGTAGATAAAGAAAGCGGCAAAACCCATCAGTAAATATGATTTTTTAGCATCTCCTATGTTCTTGGCAGCCAGTGTGCGCTGCACCATCATCTGATTCGTTCCATACACTGTAGTATGGTAGAGCGACATAGCTATGATTCCGCTCCAAACAGTTGTAGTAGCAGTGAAGTCAAAGTCAAAATTTAAGGGGTCGAGTTTGCCTTGAGCTTTTAATTGCGCAAGTGAGTCCATAACCGAAACACTACTTTCTTGAACCAGCACATAAAATATAATACCTGCACCAGCAAATAAGATGATGGATTGGATCACGTCGGTCCATATTACCGCGGTTATGCCCCCCATCACTGTATAGATAAGTGCAATAACCGTGATGATAACTATTGCCGGTATAACGTCCATTCCGGTAATAAAACTAAGAACAACAGAGGTTGCATACAAAACAGCGGCTGAGGACATTGTTTGGGACACTAACCAGATTGAGGAAATTACCGCCCTCGCACGTTTACCAAACCGTTTTTCTTGATATTCATAAATAGACGCGACCCCTGCATTGTAAAAGAACGGGAAAAAGAAAATAATAACGGCCATAATGACTAGCGGATAATTAAGGTGTATCGCAATCACGCTTATGCCTTCTTTATAGGCCCATGCAGGCGCACCCAAGAAGGTCATAGCACTCACATAAGTGGCGACGACAGAGATGCCAATTGCCCACCAAGGTGTATTTTTTTGCCCTATGTAAAAGTCTTGATCAGTTTTTATCTTCTTCCCAATTACCAAACCCAACAGTATATTAGCGACAACATACACGATGAGTATACTCCAGTTAAGGACGCCGAATTCAGTCATATTAAGGCCTCTAGGTCTATTTTTTTAAGTTTCTATTTACATTTCATTAGCATCATATTATTAATTGACTTCGAAGTCATTAGTAAATAAACTTTTCTTTATTACAGTAATAAACCAGCGGATTATTAACATGTCGAATTATCAATATGAAAAGCAGTACGTATTAAATTACTTTACTGACATGGAAAACACCAACGCTGAACACGTATGTTCAGTGCTAGAAAAACATATAGCAGATGATTATGAGTTTTATGGCGTATACCCGTTTAACAAAATTGATAATGTACGAGACGTTGCCAAACAAGTGTGGGAGCCTTTGTATAGCTCATTTACCAATATTCAACGCAGGCAAGACGTGTTTATGGCCGGCACTAATGAGGTCAGCGGCGAGAATTGGGTAATGAGTATGGGCCATTTTATGGCCTTATTCGATGATGATTGGCTGGGTATTAGAGCATCGCGCAAAGTTGTAATGTTAAAATATGCTGAATTTAACTGCGTTGAGAATGGAAAAATAACTAAAACAGGTTTGTGGCTGGATATCATAGGGCTAATGCAACAAGTCGGTATTCATCCTTTACCACCACAAACAGGTTCATCAATATTGCACCCTGGCCCACGGCATCACAACGGTTTATTATTCGATGAGCATTTGCCAGAAGAAGCCCAGCAAACCCTAGACGTATTGAATACGATGATTGCAGATCTAAGTAAGCTTAATACGAGTGGTAACGATCGCGCGGGCCCGGAGGTTATGCAAAAAAATTGGCATGAAAATATGGGATGGTACGGCCCAGCTGGTATTGGCTCTACGTATACCATTGCGCGTTATCAAGAGCAGCATATGTATCCATTCAGAGAAGGGCTTACCGACAAAGTATTTAATGGTCATGTGTGTCGTTTTGCGGAAGGTCAATTTGCTTGCTTTTTTGGCTGGCCAAATCTTTCTAATAAATCCAACGGTGGTTTTTTGGGGATGCCCAGTGGCGATATGCGCGCCGACATGAGAATTGTAGATGTATATTACCGTCAAGGTGACAAGTTGTTAGAAAATTGGGTACTGATGGATATTCCTTACTGGTTAAAACAGCAGGGAATTGATGTGCTTGCTAGAACAGCATCTATTGAGAACCCAAAAATGTAAAGAGAGCAGATTAGTTTTAATCCCTATAAAATGGCTAGACATATGTTCAGTGGGGATGATTTCAATAAAGCTATTAAAATTAATATAGCTATTATTTAAAAGGCCTTTGATGCAGCCCGACACAATACAAAAACAACTTCACGAATGTAAGCAAAAAATTAAAAACTTGAGTCAAATTCAGTATGACTTCGAGCCTGATAAGGTCGAAAAATGCCTAATAGATTTATTTGCGACAACGGCTAAAGTACAGCTATGTTTTCCATTTGAAAACTTAGCTAATGCGGCGGCTTTGTTTTCAGAAGCTATCATGCCTTTATATCAATCAATGCCGGACATGGAGCGACGAGATACGATCATCGTTTCAGGTGTTACCGACAATGGTAACGTTTGGGTAGGTTGCTGCGGTTACTACTGCGGTACATTTGAAAACGCCTGGTTAGATATTCCCGCTACTCACCATATAGCATCTTTACGGTTTCATGAATTCTACCAATTTGAAAATGATAAGGTAATTGAATATCAAGCTATTTGGGATATTCCTGAGCTCATGCTGCAAGCAAAGGCATGGCCATTGGCTCCGAGTCTTGGTCGAGAGTGGCACGTGCCTGCGCCAGCGACTTTAGATGGTATTGAACGAGCAATTTACGATCGCGTGCAAACCGAACAGACTAAAAATATCGTAAACGATATGTGCTGTGCGCTTGGCAGTTATGCTGATGGTGGCTTAAAAGCAATGCAACTTGATACGTACTGGCACCCAAAATGCTCTTGGTATGGTCCTTCAGGCATCGGGACGGGCCGCACAATTAAAGGTTTTCGAGATTGGCATCAAATTCCTTTTCTAAATGGCTTACCCGATCGTGTTGGTGACCCGTCAAAGGGACACTTATTTGCCGACAATAACTATGCGGCTTTTACTGCCTGGCCGGGGATGTATATGACAGTAAGTGGTTCGGGATGGCTTGGGATTGCACCGGCGGATCAAAAAATCAGTATGCGTAGCTTAGATTTTTGGCGAGTAGAAGGAAAATTAATCAGAGAGAATTGGGTGCTTGTTGACTTGCTATCCGTTTATGATCAATTGGGTATAGATGTGTTTGCTAGAATGCGAGAATTTAATAAAGCACGTTAAAATTTGTAAATTAAAAGTAACAACTAAGAATGACTTCGAAGTCTTTAATTTAATTTATAAATTATTATTTATAGGTTAAAAACGTTATTTAAGTGGAAAATATCAATAAAAACTCCCTTTTATTCGGTTTTTAGGCATATTTGCTATTGATTTAATGTTGAATCCGAAGTATTTTTGAACTCAGCTTATGTTTTAACAAAAATGATACAAACATCCGGTCGCACGATTGCGCAGACAAATTAGAAATTGCTTTAGGACGAGACTTATGAAAAAAAAATACAATACCCTATCTAAAACAACCGTTGCTCTGGCAGTCGCAAATGCTCTTGTTATGTCGAGCGCATATGCCCAGGTAAAAGCAGAAAAAGAAATTGAAATAATAGAAGTGAGCGCGACAAAGCGCGTTACTAATATTCAGGACGTTCCACTCGCGGTTACTGCTATTAGTGGTAGCGAATTAGTAGACATGCAAATTACAAATGTAATGTCATTAGAGAAAGCAATTCCTGGCGTAACGATTACAAGTTTTGGTAATAACCCGCAAATAATATTGCGCGGTGCAGGTAGCGCAGGTACGACCGATATTGCAGTTCCTATTTATCATAACAATATGTACTTACCTACCACTGGACAAGCGCTTGCAGGTTATTTGGATGTTGAGCGTATAGAAGCACTGCGCGGACCTCAAGGGACTCTATTTGGTCGCAATACGTTTGGCGGCTTAATTAATGTCATTACCAAAAAGCCCGATTTTGAAGAGTTTTCATTCGGCGGCGCGGTAACACTTGGTGACTTTAATTTAGTGAAAACCGAAGGTTTCGTCAATGTTCCTGTTAGTGAAAATGTCGCTTTTCGTATTACTGCTGCCGATGAAAAACGTGACGGTTTTGTGGAAAACATCAACAACCCAGCGGGAGATATAAAAGATTCTGACTACACCTATATACGTGGTCAATTGTTGTTTAAGCCCACCGATAACTTATCTATTAATTTAACCGCAGCGCATTGGAAAGATACGGGTAACGGCAGCCTGAATTATGGCTATAAGCCGGCCGGCATTCCGCTTGATAAAGATGACCCTACTCTCATCAATGCCGCTAATGGATTTTTAGATCCTCGTTTTGGTGTCTATCAAGGCTGTGCTGATGGTTCACCGGACAGACCGGGTGGCAGAACAGTTTCTGGTGGTAACGTTTGTGATGGCGACCCTTTTGCTACTATTGTTCCAGGCGCACGAACCATCGACTATGATTACACGCCAAATCGAGAGCTTGAAGAAACCTCATTTTATGTAAATATTGATTGGGAAGTCGCCGATCACAGTGTAATGGTGAACGCTGCGATGTTTGATTATCAGTCAATTAACCTAATGGATGCAGACCTTTCTGGTTTGGCTTCTTGGGTAGACGGAAACTATAGCACCAGTAAATCAAAGCAAGTTGATGTAACTATTTCATCTTTGTTTGACGGCCCTTTGCAATATACTGCTGGTGTATATTATTTTAATAGCCAAGACCCGGCTAATCGCTCAGCTTATCTTTTTGGGAGTTTGGTAGAATCTTGGTCGGGTTATGCAGGAGCGACTCCTGATACACCGTCTTGGGCTTACTGGAATAGCGAAGGTCGTGGCGGCACTAAATCAACTGCTTTATACGGGCAAGCAACCTATGCGTTAACTGAAAAGTTAAACCTGACTGCGGGTATTCGTTATACTGAGGATGACCGTGAATCACAAAGCGCTGACCCCCTGAGTTTTAGTGATACAGCAGCGCGCTTAGGCCCAAAACTGCCAACTCGTACATACGGAAGTAGAGAAGTACAACGAGGCGTAGATGAGAATACCGATTATCGTTTAGGTGCAGATTATAAAGTCAACAACGAACTAATGGTTTATGCGACCTATGCTACAGCTTATATTGCTGGCTCAACTGACGTTACAACGCAAACTTTGCTAGCACCACAGACTAATAAAGCATTTGAAATAGGTGCAAAATCGACATTATTAGACGGTGATTTGCGTTTAAATGTTGCCGCTTACAGTGGTAAATTTGAGGGCTTAACAACCACTGCTTTTATTGAACAAGGCACCACTGGCGTTGCTGTCGCAACGCAGGTTCCCGGTGGATCAATTTTATCGCGAGGACTCGAAGTCGAAGGTTTCTGGGATGTTACTGATGCGCTCGTTGTTGATTTTGGTGTGTCGATTGATATGTCAGAGTATGACCAATTTATTGTCGACGCGGGTAACCTTGTCTGGGAAGGTGTTCCACCGATTGGCGCTGAAACGATTAATGGTGCTTTTGTATATGTTGTAAATGGCGAAGATACGCCCTATACACCTGACATGACGGTTGGTTTGGGTGTGTCGTACTTTATCGATTTGGGTAATATGGGTACGATAAAACCACATGCGTTCGCTTACTATAACTCTGGTTTTGTGAGTAATCGTGCACCCGTATTTTTTGCTGACCAGAGCGACTATACCAAACTAGACCTCTCGGTAAAGTGGGAATCTGTAGATGGCAATTATAGCGTACAAGCGTATGTCAATAATGCCACCGACGAACTTATTAAAACCTACACTGAGATATTCAGTCGCGCTCGGGTTGCATACGACTACAATTCTCCGCGTAACTTTGGTGTGAGGCTTGCGTATAACTTCTAAGGTTTAAAGTTGTGCAATCCTAGTATATATTGGCCTACATTAAGTAGGCCTTTTTTATTGTTAACCACGCTCAAAATATAACAAGGAATGCAGTGAACCAACGAGTCGCTAACCAATTACAACAAGGTTTTCAGTTATTACAAAATGAACGCTTACCAGATGCTCAGCTGATATTTGAAGATATCTTAAAACTTGAGCCTGCAAATGTACACGCCTTGAATCTACTAGGTGTTGTATTTATTCAAATGCAGCAAGCTAAGAAAGCTATCCCAGTGTTAGAAAAAGCGCTTACTATTAACAATAGAGACGCGCAAACCTTCAGCAACTTAGGTCTTGCATACAAAGATGAGCACCAGTTCCAAAGCGCTGAGAAGGCTTTTAACTCTTCTCTAAGCTTGAATACTCAACAACCCCAGACGCTTAACAATTTGGGTAATGTATTAGCCGCGCAAGATCAGCATCAACAGGCGGTTTTAGCATTTGACGCAGCCCTCAAATTAGATGCCAATTACCCTGAATGCCTAGCTAATTTTGCACAGTCATTAAAAGAGCTGGGCAACTTTGAAGTTGCTTTAAAAGCCATTAACCATGCTAACCATCTCGTACCAAATAATAGTTATTTTCTAAATGTTAAAGGTGAAATTCAATTAGCAAAAATTGATTATCATAATGCGCGGCAAACTTTTGAAAAAGCGATAGCGCTAGATAATTACATGCCGGCACGTATCAATTTATCTACTGCACTGAAGCAGCTAGGCAACTATGTTAAAGCAAAAGACTGTTTACAATCTGCTATTGAGCAGGAACCTAACAACAGCGAAGCTTACAATCATCTTGGGGTACTCCAAGAACAACTCGGTGAATTTAATTCAGCGGCAAATAGTTTTCGAATAGCACTCACACATACTCCTAATCATGCCAGTTCATTTTATCAGTTAGCAAAGCTTAAAAATCAAATGTTAAGAGTTGAAGAAGTAGAAAAAATCACTGAACTACTGGCTGCTAGCGCAACACCAAACGTATTTAAGATGTCTTTGTTTTTTGCATTAGGGGTTTATTATGACAAGACTAAGGAATATACCTTAGCGATTGAAAACTACGCGTATGCACAGCAAATAAAAGCACGCAAATTTCCGTACAACGGAAAACTAACGGAGCAATATCGAGCCACAGTGGAAGGTATTTTGCCCACTACCCCGGCTGATGTTTGTCTGGCACAGGTTCATCCTATCTTTATTATTGGTATGCCGCGCTCAGGTACCAGCCTGGCAGAGCAGATACTTGCCTCTCATTCGCTAGTTTTTGGCGCAGGTGAACTCAGTTATATCAATGATTTAGTTAAAACAGCAGAACAAATTACCAATGCACCTTATCCCTACTGTTTAGCTAAACTGAGCCATTCACAACGCACTGAACTTGGTCGGCAGTATAAACAAAGGATGCTCGAAACCTTCGGTGAATACTCCTTTTTTACTGACAAAAATCCGCTTAATTTTAATTTTGTTGGGTTTATTAAAGCTATTTTACCTGATGCTAAGTTTGTCTACTGTAAACGTAATCCAACTGACAATTGCCTATCTATTTTTAAACTACCGTTTGACGACAGCCAGGGTTACGCGCACGATTTATCGGCTCTAGCACACTATTATCGGGAGCATGAGCGGTTAATGGCATTTTGGACTTCTGTGTATAGCAAGGATATAACGACCGTGATATATGAAGAAGTTGTTAATGATCAACCGAAAATAACTGGACGATTACTGGAATTTTTAGGGCTTGGCTACGAAGAATCGACAGAGCGTTTTTATCAAACCCAGCGTATAGTAATGACGCCAAGTGCGGAGCAAGTCAGGCAACCGATCTATAATACGAGTGTTGATAGCTGGCAAAAATATGGGGAGGCGCTGCAGCCTCTATTGCAATCACTCAAACAATATAATTAAGGCTGAGCTACTAAAATAAATTATTGCTTGTGCTTATCGAGAAAACCACTTGAGGTCATGTGTTATGACCTTGTCAATGCCGTGTTCGTTATAGTCTTCAGAAAACCACTTATGCTCGCTAATAGTTAATGAATGTGTATTACCTTGGTATTCCAACAACGCCACTTTTGAATGCATTGCCGTTAACGAATCTGCTAACTGTTCATTCCAAAAAGGTGGAGAGTAGTAATCACGATCGGAATAATGTAGGGCAAGTGGCTCGCTTAAAAACAGAGGATAATTAATAGCGTCCATTTTGTAATAAGCGCTCTTAATATCGTTCGGGTGCTCAACACTCACTTTGCCTGCAGTATCCGTGGTAAGTCTATAGTTACTCGTGGTGAGTTTATTTTTGTTAAGCACTTCATACATTTGATTATATTTATTAACAAAGGCGAGTTCGACCGTGCTTACCGACCAGACTTCTTTTTGCCAAGACCATGCATTGGGATCAACAGTGTCAATCCAATCTGGCGGATAAGGAAATTGAAAATTAGGATTGATTTCGCCCTCTTTTCCAATCGCACTCTTTGTCCATGTGCCATCGCCCGACATAAATGCTTCAGGACTCGTCGCCATAGCACCGTAAAGACCACCTTGAACCAAACGAGGTAGAAAGCAGCCCGAAAATATCGATGCGGCAGCGATGGTATTTTTAACACTGGATTGTTCACCGGCAATGGCAAGCATGACCAGCGCGGAGTCTGCGCCTTGAGAATGTCCTGATAATACAATTTTATTTATATCGACTTTCAAAGGCGCTTGGCTAAATTCAATAGAGGCTAAGCTATTTAGGCTGTCGAGGGCATTAAGCATATCGATGGCATAAAATATAGGGCTGATATAACTCGCATTATCCCAGCGTTGCATAAACTCTATTCCTTGAGCAGGGACACCGTTTACAGTGCCAT
>JAWUVZ010000134.1:0-12107 GCA_034112105.1 Glaciecola sp.
CATATGGGCGTTTTACCATCATTTATTGCGCTCTCTTTTTCTAAACGTAAATCAATCTCTTTTTTTTGATAAATAGCTTTGGATTCAGATGAATTAAATTCAGGATTATGAATATGATATATATTTATTGATAAGCAGGGATTAAAAAGTTGGTAATCACTTTGTGAAATATAATAATTCATAAACGAGTCACAATGGAAGGTTCCAATTTCAAAATCACATTTGAAGCTGAAACTTCGAGGCGAACAATAAATCCACATATCTGCAGAGAAAGTGTTGGCAACACCTAATTGATTCAAAATTAGACCTTGAGACTCCTTGCTTTTAGCATTTGCTTCACAGCGACTCAATACAAAGAACTTATGCGGTTCTATAAAATCAGGGATTTTGTTAATTGTGCTATCAACCGCTATATCTGCATTAGAAACATGGATTATCGCTTTTGGAAAAAGTGTATCAGCCATGTCAAAGATGAATTCAAAAGTTGGCCTTTTGTTATAGTCTAAAAATACCAGTCTTTCAGTAATATTTGATCCACTTATCTTCTCTTTAATTTTGCGAGAAAGTTCACCGGTTTCTCTTTCATATAAAAGTACTACAAGATCAAAATATTTTAAATTTTCCTCAATGCAATACAGGTATTCATCTAAACGGTCTGCTTTTGGTTCATCGAAAACGGAGGTAATAAAAATGGTTTTGCCTTCAAACGCTGAAGTGAGATTTTTCTCACTAATCCCCCCCCCTTTAACAAAAGATGGCTGCAGTAAGCCCTCCTTGCCGTCTACCTCAATTATAAAAGAAGTAGCCAAACCGTCAATAAACGTAATTTTTCTCGCAGTAAGAGCATCTAAGCCGCAACCCTTCACAAAATCAAATTCGTCTTGTTCAGCACCCTTATTCAATATTGTTTCAATTACATGTATAGAACTTGAGAGAGGTATACGACGATCGAAATGATCCAGAACGATAGAGTAGAGTTGTGAATCACGTTGTAATAGTTCGAATAAATGTGCATTAGCCCATGAGGCTAGTTTTAATACTGCATACTTCTCAGCATCTTTATTAACATAATCTTCTATTTTAATTTCTTCAGTTATTCTAAGCGAATTCCAGCAATTTTTGCTGACTTGCCAAATTGAATAGTCCGCCAATTTGTTAGGTAACCAAGTATCTTCCAAGCAAGTCAGATACTTGTTCTTTATATTATAGTATTCAGTTGGTTCAAATAAATCTAAAAACAAGTGTTTATTAACAGACTGATATTTTAGCCTTTCATTCTTGTCCTGCTCTAAGTGAAACAGGCTATTTGGGTCAATATATTTTATCTTCAACCCGCAAGATATACTTAACCTTTGGTATATATCACTATCATCCCAACCATAAGTCCGAATATACTCGTTGTAATACCCGATTCTTTGAAGCGTTTCTTTAGTTGCGCCAAACGAACCATTGACGAACTTTTGATCTTCGTCATTGTTATTAACAGCAAATTCCCAATTGCCCCTAACATACTCACCACTCTCGAATGTATTAAGTTCTATAAAGTTCTTATTAACAGTAATATCTGCATCAAACTTAAATACTTTTGAGTACCGTGCAAACCTCAACCCTACGTTAAAACCATAAGTTAATATCCACTTTGGCTCGTTTTCTACTCGAATGATTTTAATTCGTTCATCATTTATATCAGCTAAAGTCTCTGAAACAGGTGTTGATGAGCACCAATCAACAATTATAATTTCGTCTACATCAAGTTTAATCCAAGTCGCTAGGGCTTTTTTTAAATTGTCATTTCGATTCATGCAGCAACTGACTATGCTTATACCTTCTTTTATAGTTAATTCATCAAATTCGCTAAGTGTTTTAATTTTTGTTAAATCTGCAGCAATTTGATTGCTATTAGCTATAGCAGCTCCGTTCATTTTTGGAAGATCTAAACAATAATGGGTACAGATTGACTCCAATAATTTCTCAGCAGCCGGCCTCAGCGACATATTCGATAGCTTAATAGCTAACTTATTTGCAGCTTCTAGCTCCCCTTTGCTAGCTAGGTCTTTGAGCTGGGCCAATTCTGTTGACAGTGGTTTATTCATTTATTTAATGTATCCATTTTCAATTTTCTATATTGCAGGGCTGAACCCATATTTTCTGCAAAGTAATTTGAAGTTTTTCGATCTTTTTATTTCAGCTTTCAAACTTGGTGCTATTTCCCTTCTTGGCCTAGAGGATATAGTCTCCCCCGTTCTACCACTGTCACCAGTTACTTTGAATTGGTCAAAAAGCTCTTTGAAAGAGTCATGAAATTCAATTTTTAACACTCCACACATTTTTTTCATGACTCTATCTGGTGATTTTGTAAAGCTTTCATACTTAATAATTTGATTTTTGCGAAACTGAGACAGGAATGCTAAAACACGATTACAATATTCGTCAAATGTTTGGGGACTAAAGTGCAACCAACTATTTGATTGAAGAGAAGCATAACAATCTATCGGATTTCTGACCGTTACCAATGAAACAATGTCAAACTCTTCTTTTAATAAGTCAACTATCGTCGATTTAGCAGTGTAGGATTCTCCAACGCAATAATCTGAGTGGCTGTGGTCTCTTAGTATCAAAGCCCCTCCACGTTCAACAACATGCCTATGTGTTTCTTTCACCGATAATTTGAATATTTTTTTCGCCAAATTTGTAGCGTCAGGAAACCTTGCTTGATAAGCCAAAGTGGCAATATCTGAAGGTAAAAATGTCGCTTTCTCGGGTGCCAAGTGACGATAAGAATGAGGGTGAACCTCACTCAGAATAAATGTGTTTGGCATTGCGGAAAAGCACTTTGTCACTAGCGAACCTCCACTGCAAGCTAAATGATGAAGTATTCTTAACCTGGGCTTAACTTCATTGGCTTTATCTAAAACAAGATTGCAAGTGTCAATAATTGACTCTGCATTTTCAACAAACTGACCGGAAGCTATTTCAGCTTCAACAACATCAGTATCAGTACGTTTAATTGTTTCATCAATGAGCTTTACTGTACTTTTCAATTCACTTTGAAGCTCATCCAACCATTTACTCATCGCTTTTACTTCCAAACGATTTACGCATATCTTTTTCAATTAACTCTGGGTGCTCTTTCTGCAAATTAAAATAATAGTTGGCAGCCGTTTCAAGCTTTTCTCGGAGCTGTTTAACTAAAACAAGTAATTGGTTTTCGCTTTCAACTTTGTTCTGATAGTCGCGCCTCAAAGTATCCAAATCCAACTGAGCTTTTAATATTATTTTAGATGATAAGGACGATGATGCATTGAACTGTTTTTGAAGTTCATCAAAGTTTCCTATCTTCTCATAAAGCTGCGTTTGCAATTGTTCAGCCCATTTTTTATTTTCACTGTGCCAATGGGTTTGTTCTGCCAAGCCTTCACTCATATTACTTAATTGTGACTCTAGTTCGCTTACCCGCTCTGCTAGTTTAACTGCATTTTGCGAACTAGCTTGATTTTCCTGTTTATATTCTGCTAGAGCTTGGCTTTCTTTTGATAGTTGCTGATTTAAAGAAGCATTTAACTCTTCTTGTTTCCCTAACTGTTCTTGCAGTTCAACTTGAACCTGTGAAGTTTTCTTCAGTTCGCTTTGATTTGATTCAGCGTCTTTACTTAAGATTATAGTCGATGATTGAAGCTTTTGTTTTTCTGTTTCAAGATGAGACACTAATTCACTCAATTTTTCTATACGGACGTTACTTTCGTCAGCGATTTCTCTAACTTTATCTAACTCCGCACATATATCTATTTTCTCTTTATCACTGTCCACTTGTTGTTTTTTCAAACTAGAATTTTGCTGCTCTAGGCTGACTTTTTCTTCTTCAAGCGAACTCAACTTTGAAGCGTAAGTGTTATTATCATTTTGTTTTGAAAATAACTCATCTTTTAGCTTGTTTACCATGTGCAGTTGTTCGTTAGCAGTTGTTTGAGTTTGTTTAACAAGCTCTTTTCCTTGGATACAAGCCTCTTTCTCATTGGCTAATTGTGCACTAATTTCTGCAAGTTTCTGCTTCAAGACTGCATTTTTCTCTTCATCTACCCGAAGTCTACTTTCTAACTCTCTATTGGCAAGTCGATCCCTGTTCAAGCGAAAATAATACTCGACGAAAGGTGTGTGAGTTTCATCTTGTAAGATAAACTCGTACCCTAAACTACTGGTAAGCTCAATTAGTTGACTGCTATTTGCTGCCGTTTTATATAATGGCTTTTCACTACTTCTAATAACTAACCAATCTAATTTATATAATTCTTGTATAGCACAACTTTTTAGCAACGCAGCTTCGTAGCCTTGCGCTTCCAGTACTAATATATTTAGATGTGCCGGATTAGCATCCACATGCTGACAAATAACATCGCCAATGGCCAAAGGCTTTACCGAGTTTGTGCTAATCGTTTTTAAGTTTGAGAAGTATGAGTAGAGCGCATCAGGTGCTAATAAAGAGTTAAATCTTGGGTTACTGATTTCGTAAACATTGCATTGCTGATCAGAACCAGCAACCCACCCTTGAATGACTTGTACATTTTGATAGCGTTTTGCTTTTGTTTGCAGCTTTTTGAATAGCACGTTGTCAGCTTCAACAGCAACAACGGTTTTTATATGTAGTGCATCGTAAACACTTAGCTCGGAACCAACACCAGCACCAATGTGCAATAGCGTACCTAAGGTTTTATCCGTGTGTCCTAAAAGATGGGGTAAAAACGTTAACATAGTAATCCTTACTTCATCCTGGGTGTTTAAACTCGACTACTTCTAGGGCCTAATCTCCCTACCAACTGACAGCATAAAATATAAATATTTTAAGCGGAGGGGAGTCTAGCAAATATTGGAATGGTTTTCAAAGCGTAAACTCTTTGTATTAGCGGCTTAAGTTTAGTTTACCATAGAGCCATATCAGGTATTTTGTGGTCATTTGTGGTCATTTGTCAATGCGATAATAACCACTCATTTAAAGGCATAAACAAGGCCTCGGAATAACCTATATTTGTGGGTATTTTTGATATTTTTACTTTTGAGAAAGACGCCAGTCCCAAAGACTCATCTATCGCCATCGGCACGCTCAACCTTTCAGCCTCTCGGCTTAACCAACACCTACCACTAATAACAAAGGGTTTATTAAAAAACGCTAACATCCATATCAAACCTGAACTTTTGTATTTATAAGCGTTGATGTCATAGGTGCAAATCACCCCACTTATTCGCCTATACATTTTCAACATCTCTTGATTAGTCCAAAACCCATGGTGCAATGTTAGTCTCGGTTCTGTTTTTGCCCAGTTTTTTAAGGTTTGTACGGTATCCATTATTTCAGGATATTCCCAAGCTAATGTAAATTGAATAACAAATTCTGTATCTGCACCCGTTGATGCTAAACCTTGCTTTAAGACTTCAGGCAGTCGATTAAAACCTTTATCCAGTTTTGCATCACCAAAATATAATAAGTAGCTTTTACTTGTTATATGAGTTGCTTGTTCACATTCCTTTTGAGGTATCTCCCCGGCCCAATCCATTAAATAACAGGGGTGCAAAAAACATTTATCAAACGACAATAAATCGATATATGTGTCGCAAAGCTCCTGTTCACTGCAATATAATGACACAAAGCGACATTTTGCCAACGTTGTAAATGCCATTTTGTACCACAAAAATTTTATTTCTGGCTCTTGCCCACTGGGTGTTGGCGAATACATAGCACAAGCGGCTATGTGTATATTACTATTACTTAACGAATCATCTAATTGGCTTATAGCGTAACTTAATGCACTGCCATGCTCCCAATTTAAACAAGGTACAAAAATTACTATAGGCTGCTGACTTGAATGTTTAATTGCACTTTCCAATAGAGCCTTATACTCTAGCGTCAAAACTCGAATATATTTCTGAAGTCCGGCAGGACCTAAAACTGAACCACCATGAAAGTGCTTATAAAAAACAGTTTCAAAACTCAATTCTATTGAAATCCCACTTGCGTTAAATCGTTCACGCAGTTTTCCGTCCAACAACTTGTGAGCAAACACACTTATAGACTCATTCGGCTGTCTACGCTTTATTTGACAAAGAGTTTCCGCTAGCGCTGCATGGTGCCCGCCAGCTTCCATCATACCAGGGTCGAAAACCCATATTGCCTTGCTACCGCGATCAAGATCAGACAAACTCAAGGTCTACTTATTTGTAAGCATAGCAAGCCACAATGCACGTTGATATTCATCCAGCTCTGCATTGCTCTCAATTAATCCCGTTATCTTTTCATCAAATGAAGCAAGCAATTTAACTTCAGGTAGGTTCATTTGCTGCTTAAATTTATCATTTTGTAAATATGCTAATGGCAGTAGTACTCTAGGACCAAACTCATCTTCACCAAAAAACTCAGAATCGGCTAGTGGTACGTTTTCATTTCCAGTTCTCAGCTCTAAAAATAATTCTGCAGTTTTGGCTTCTTGATTGATATTTTCGGCGCGAATTTTTATTAACAATGGTTCATTATCAGACAATAACTGCTGAAACAGCAAATGTTGATAACCCCCTAAATCAACATGTTCATTAAACGTAACATCGAGCTCAAGCGTGACAGCATCGTCTGGTTCGGAAATCAAATCCAGATCTTTAGTTTGTTCAGGATTTGTCTGCCCAATTTGTTCAATGCGATTACCTAATGCTAACCAATCTTGCAATGAGCGTTCTAAACTTACTCCCTGGTTAGTCAATACCTGTAAAAAATTAGCCAGATTCTTCACCAAGTGACGTAAAAACTGATAGTCGCTATCCGATAGCTTTTCCTCTACGCGAATGTTCAACTCATCTTCAGTAAGATCGACGAACACTTCTAATTTAGGGCCATACTCGTCTTGTGATATTGGTGGCCATGCCTGGAGAGGCGGGTGTTGATTATCTTGCTGGCGTATTTCTAACATTATATTATTAGAAAATAGTTCGCCTTCAGATGTTAGGTCAGTCACTGCAAATTTAACTTCAAACTCAGGGCGTAAGTGATTATTTACTAATAAATTATTAAATCGTAACCATAAATGCTCATAATTATCGGTACGCATCTCCTCAACTAAACTCAGTGCATCAAAACTCATCCAATTAGGTAATTGAGCTACTTGATGTTTTAAGGTGATTGCTATCAGTTTCCAGTCACGTAATTTACCTTCAGGTAAATCACTATCCGTCGTCATCTGCAATACGTCGGCAAGTTTGTTGGCAATGCTTAGCACTATTAAACGATCACTGGCACAGAGGCTTTCATTCGTTTTTTGTTGTAATGCAAACTGTTCGCTGTTTGGGTTAGGAATAAAGCGGATAAAAGAACCATATTCGTCCTGCATATCTTCTCGCCAATGCAAATTCACGCTTTCGTCAGTTGCCTCAGAGGGTCTAAATTCAATACCCGGTTTACCCGATATCTCGACTAATTTGACATGTAGCTTTTCAAGACAATTGCCATTTGCAAACTTTACGTTGTTCAGTAGTAACCGAATATCTTGATAGCCTTCTATCTCGTAAGCACTTACAATATCAAAAGACTCAATAGTCGTTTGTTCAAATACGTTTTGGCATGGCTGGTCATTGGTTAATTGAGTAAGCAATGTTTGTGACTCCCTTTCTTGCAGTTGCTGATAGTAAAATTCCAGCTCTTCCTGCAATTGATTGATTTGCAATGTTGCTATTTCATGTTCTGCTAATGTTGCTTGCATTTCTTGTTGAACTTGAGACCCTTTATCTAACAATTGAGTTTGTCCGCGTTGTTGTTGCTCAAGTTCTTGCCTATGCTTTTTTTCCAGCTCATGCTTCGACTGATAATGCGCTTCAAGTTCTTCTTGCAACTGTGATATTTGCAACACACATAATTCATTTTCTTCAGTTACCTGCACCAATTCATTAACAAGGTCTGCCTTTTTCTTCTCGTCGTTCTTTTTGTCGAATTGTGACTTCTGATTCAAAGCTTCAGTTTTTGATGAGAAGGCCGTAAATATCTCCTTCTGGGCGTCTAATTCGGTTTGTAGTTGCCCATTTTTAGCAACTAGCACCATGCTTCCGCTCTGCCAATTTTCTTGAGTTTTCTTGACTGCTGAAGCATCATCAGCATATTTATTAATTTCTTGTGTTAACACTAATATATCTGCTTGATGCTTTTCATTCGCGTCGGCCAATGTCCTTTTCGATGATTCTAATTCAGCATAACTAGCTTTCAACGTTTCCTTAATTTCACCTAACTCTAAACTTTTTTTCTCGAAAGTGACTTCTAACTCTTCTTGCCGTTGCGCAATTTGCAAAACAAGCAGCCCGTTTTCACTTTCTAAGTCACAGTGAGTTTTTTTGAATTGTAAGGATTGCTCATCACCTAGCCTTATTTTATTTTGCAGCTTAGCTGACTCTTCGTGATGCTTTTTATTCGCTTCTTCAAGTGCGGTCTGTGATGCCACTATCTTGGCGTCACTAGCTTGTAAAGTCTCCTGAGCCTGACTCAACTGGGTGGCTTGTTCTTGGTTATTGCCTTGTGACTCTCTTAGTTGTTTCGTCAGTTGCCCAACTTCTTCACTTAACGAGGACTTTTTATCCTCTAATTCCGATAACTGCTCATTAAGCTCGATTGTTGCTTTTCGATTAATGTTTATCGACTTAAGGCTGTCAATCGCCAAGCTTTGATAATCTGCGGTGCCACTTAATATAAAATTTCCAAATATAGGCGCAGATGAGCGCACTTCATCATATGCCTCAAATAAATGGTCTTGTTCACTCAATAGTAAATTGGCTGCAACCAATGCATCTGTTGACACCTTTGTAGCTACATTACCTAGCCTTATTTCTTGTTCTACAAACCCTGATATTGACTCTGATGCAAGCTCGCTATGCTTGTTAACATCATCAATGTCGAGCAACAAACAAGAGTCTTTATGTTGTTGATAAAACCGAAATGTATCGCCAATTTGATTTGCCCATTCAGCCATGAGTTCATTGCATTCATTGAGGCTTAATTCTTGTTGAGATAGAGCATTAGCCAACGTTGTGGCTGGGTTTGAATAAAAAACAAGCATTTTAATTTGTGGCAATAACGCCCACTGAGATAAATTAAGAAACTGCTTTTTATCACAAAAAACATAATCACTGTTGTCATCAGGAAGACTGAGTGCTCCGCTTAATGTCGATTCCGTAATCGTCTTTTTTTGCTTAACCAACGGTTGGAAAATATCTATATAATCAGGTGCGGCATCAGCCAACTTTTTCATGGCACTGCGAAGAGCAGAGTAAGTCGGCAACCAACTGCTGTTTACTATCCCTGTAACAACTAATAATTTCATTTTTACTCCATTTCTAAAACAAGGCAGTCAGATGACAGTTGTGTAAGTAAAACTATCTCAACTCTTTTACCGTTGCAAACACAATCCGACCAATCAAAAATAACATCAAAGCAATCGTAATAAACAAAGCCAAGTTATAAAAAACTTTGGGATAAGTTGAGTCCTCTGGTAATGTCGGTGACTCAACCACAATCAAATACTTGAGTTGCCGATAGGCTTCTATTCTCGATTTCTCCAACGACACCTGTGACGCAGTATAAGCGGTCAATGCCAGCTCTAAATTAATTTTTAAATCAGCAAATTGAGCTAAAATTTCGCCCACCGATTCGCCATTTTCAGCGCCGGCTAAGGTTTTATTATTCGACAATCTGCTACGTTGAACGCTTAACTCTTCATTTAGGCTATCTAACTCGCTTTGCACCATGAGCACGGCCGGAGCCCTTTTAGTCATGCCACTGAGTAAGACTCTTAATTCTGCAGTTTTGCTTGCAACTTTGGCTTCTAGGCCATATGCAATTTGTTGCAGCGCCATTCCTTCAGCTTCAGGATCAAGTAAATCATATTCTCGCTGAAAAGTGAGCAATACTGATTTGGCCTGTTGCAGTCTTTTTTCCGTTAATTTATGTTCATTCTCTACAAAGACCAATTGCTCTTTTGCCAACGAGTGTCCAATTTCATTAATATACCATTCAGCCCTTTCGACAATATTTTTATTCAGGGATTGAGTAAAATCAGGTTCAAAGCCTTGCACTAATATGGAGATAACACCTGACATAGCATCAACATTTATTAATACCATGTTTGCAAAATACTTATGCACATCTTCTTGTGTTGGTTCGCTAGTCAATCGACTAAAAACATCATACGCAGGGTCCGAATAATGCCTTGTTATGCCCATCTCTTTCTCAACATGGGAAATCATATCCGTCGACAATATATAGGCTTTTAGAAGCTCATTATCATTACCAGTTGCAGTGCTACCGAAACCTGAAAGAAGGGCCATTGCTGGGTCCAATGTCGACATACCATCAGGTTGTTTAAGAATAAGCTGAGTGCGGCTTTCAAAGCGTTCGCTCGCCCATATAATTTGGTAAAATGCAAATACTAAAAAAGGGACGAGTACAAATATAAATAGGGGCGTGGTAACGCTCTTAAAGCTTGTTTCTCTTGCTCCGCCTTTTATCTTATCCATGAAAAAAGCCGCTTTTTGTTTGATTCTGTCGTTCCGATTAGAATGCGTAGAAGTAAGTTGTAATAACTCAGGATGCGCTTTCAAAAGCTGCTTTTTTATAAACGACATTTGTCTGCGTGACTCTGCGCTCGGTTCAAGATTTTTGACCCGTTGCATCAATCTATAAGCTAGTGGTAAATCAGTATTTATTAACTCTTCCACCTTAGCGTTAAGCACATCTGCATTGCACCAATCTGATTCAGTATATCGCTTTCTTAGGTCAAGAAAACGTTGTTCAACTTCTTGTATAGTCTGTTTATTCATCACTATAGTGCTCGATAAGCCTCTATGCCGGTTTCAAGATCATTGTAAAAAGTTAAATTACCTTTATCCAATACTATTGTACTATCGCAAAACTGCCTGATTTCATCCATTTCATGACTCACCATGATCACATTGGCTTTTTCGCTTTTTTCAAGTAATGCTTCCCTCGCTTTCTTTCTAAAGTTTGCATCGCCTACAGAGGTCACTTCATCTATCAGGTAAACATCAAAATCGATCGCAATGGAGCATGCAAATGCTAATCGAGGTTTCATACCACTCGAGTAAGAAGTCACAGGTAAATCATATTTTTGCCCTAATTCGGCAAAATTTTGCACTCGCTTTTCATAAGCTTCCAAATCGGCAACGCCATTGATTTTACCAATAAAACGCGTGTTTTCACGCCCCGTCATGTGTGGGTGAATACCCGATGACAACGCCACAGGCCAAGAAATATTTAAATCGGTAATAATGCTGCCGCTATTTGGGTATTCGCTGCCTGCTATCAGTTTGAATAAGGTCGACTTACCTGCGCCGTTCGAGCCCAAAATACCAATGTTATGTCCTCCTGGTATTTCGAAATTAATACTCTGAAATATGTGCTGATTCCCCAACTTTGACGGATAATATTTGCTTAAGTTTTGGAGTTTTATCATCGGCTAATCGCCTGACGCCAGTTTGTATGGTAGACAGACAGCGAAAGGAAAGTAATTATTAACGTTACCATCGATAAAAAACTAACACTAACGCCTTCGTTACCATAAGCAGGGTAAGCAGCATATCGCGTTAATTCAATCGCGTGCAATATGGGGTTCCAGTCTAAATAGTGCCAATATTCTTTAGGAAAATCTTGTAGTGCGAAAAATACGCCTGAAATGAAAAACAAAGGTCGCGTCAGCAAATTTAAGATTTTATTCACTTCAGGTATGTATGCCATCAGGATGCCAAATAACAAGCCCAACATGACGGACAGCCCCCACAAGGCCAAGAAGCAATATATCATCAGCAATGGGTCGTTGATCACTATATCAATACCCAAAAAATACATGATGACGAATATGCCAATCACAACAAAGATCTTAACTAACAACTCAAAAATGGCAGCCGCAAGAACCGCGCTAATAGGCTGTACTTGCCTAAACGCAAACAAGCTTTTATTTTTTTTCATGGCCCCAGCACAACTATTCAAGCACAGCAGAAACAGCTGGATATAAATGAGTCCATAGGCCATGAATACAAATGTCGGCATCCCGTGCGTATCACCGCCGTCCATTCTT
>JAWUVZ010000135.1:0-33200 GCA_034112105.1 Glaciecola sp.
GAAGTAACAACTATTAAACCTTAAAAATACAAAGCGGTTGCTCTTCGGTAATGTCGCATTTTCCTGTTTATTTTGATAGCTCCAATTTTATAATAATGAAAGTATAAACAGTATAAGTTAGCGGATGATTCAATCATGACATGACTCGCATGATATTTTTGTTATAGTACAGCGCAACTAGGAAGTTCGTCGCCAACAGTGATAGTTTTGAAAGTGAGTTATTAATTGAAAATTCTTGTCGTGTCCCATCGAGTGCCTTTTCCCCCGAATAAAGGCGAAAAGCTTCGCACTTACCATCAACTAGAAAGGTTGACGCAGTTGGGCCACTCTTTGTCGTTAATTGCTCCAAGCAACGGGCCCGAAGACAAGGCTCATGCTGCCGCTTTGGCTGCAGACTTAAGCATTACCGTCAATACAACTCAACTGGCCTATAAGCCCTTACGTTTTATAAAAGCATTAGCAGCTAATCGGTCGCTTAGCGAGGCAAACTTCTACTCAGCTGGCGTACAGGCGCTAATTAAAAATGAAATTCAGTCATTTAAGCCTGATTTTTTGTTTCTAACTGCATCGTCACTTGTGCGATATATCGGCCCCGTATCCAGCGAAGATAATACCCCAACAATTTTGACTGACTTCATGGATGTCGACTCCAACAAATGGCAACAGTACCAACACAAAGCACGCTTTCCAATGAATCTGGTTTATAAACGCGAAGCCAAATTAGTCAAAAAATTAGAAATTGAAGCCGCGAAGTTATCCAAAGAATGTTATTTGATTGCTTGCGCCGAAGTTGAGTTATTTAAAAACGAAGTGACAAACCAAGGCAACATCACCATCTTGCCAAATGGAATTGATTCGAGCATATTCAAGCCAAATCTTGATACCTGTAAGCCAGAACATCCTACGCTTCTTTTTACAGGCGTGATGGATTACAAACCTAACATTGATGCTATTTTATGGTTTATAGCTAATTGCTGGTCGCATATCAAAGCACAATATCCCAGTGCTAAGCTAATAATAGCAGGAATGAACCCGAGTGCGAGCATACAAAAGCTCGGTGCAAGGGACGATATTATTGTGACCGGATTCGTAGAGGACATGATGCCTTATTTTCAATCCGCCTCTCTATTTGTAGCGCCATTTCAAATTGCGCGAGGAGTACAAAACAAAGTATTACAAGCAATGTCTTGTGAGTTGCCTGTGGTTACAACATCAAAGGGGATAGAAGGCATTATTCATGTTGCGGGGGAAGATGTTCTTCTTGCCGATACGATTGAACAATATACAAAGCATTGTTTAGATTTACTGCAATCTATCGAGTTACGAAAATCAATAGGTAGCGCCGCTCGACAAACAATATTAGCAAATTATGCTTGGCCTGAAGTACTAAAACCCTTAACTAATCAAATTGAAAAAAACAGATGAAATCGATACTCAAAGAAATCCTATTTATACTATTTGCTGTCCTAGCGTTACCTTTTACGCTTAGCTATTTTTTAATATCATTAGTAATAAACAAAAATCAGTCTATTGCTTTTTTTAGTCAACTTTTAAGTTTAATTCCGGGCAAGCTAGGTGCTTACTATAGAGCAGGCTTTTACCGATTCACATTACAAAGCTGCAGTAAAAACGCGGTTATATCATTCGCTACTTTGCTTTCACAACAAGATACATCTATTGCTAGCGGCGTTTATATAGGGCCTCAGTGCAATATCGGTATGTGCGATATAAAACAGAATGTGCTTCTAGGAAGTGGTGTACATATAATGAGTGGGGCAAAACAACATAATTTTGATGATGTTAATGTACCAATAAGAGACCAAGGCGGAAGCTATACCAAGGTCAACATAGGACAAAACTCATGGGTTGGCAATGGGGCTCTTATTATGGCTGATGTAGGTGAAAATTGCGTTGTAGCTGCTGGCGCTGTCGTTATTAATGCAGTCCCTGATAACGCGATTGTTGGCGGAAACCCGGCAAAAATAATTAAAATAAGAAGCTAGGATTGTTATATTCTACGTTGTGCCGATGAATATTTTCTCGTTAAAAAGGCATCCTGTTTCAAACCTTATGTAAAGGCTATTTAAACAACTTCTTAGCTTTTACTACGTGTGATTTCCAATCAAACATTTCATTCACAAACGTAACACCCTTTTCACCCATTGACTTGGTTAACGCAGCGTTACTAAGCAATTTGTTTATTGTTGTTGAAATAACATCTGATTTTGTGCAATCAATAATAAAGCCTGTTTGCTCAGGCAGCATCGTCTCTACAGTCCCCCAAGAGTCACCCGCTATCACTACCTTGCCACATGCTTGAGCCTCGACCAGGACCATACCAAATCCTTCTATATCGTTTGCAATTGTGCGGTTAGGTAATATGAAAATATCACATTGTTGGTAACACTTGATCATCTGTTCATCGCTTATTTCATTAAGAAATAATACGTTTTTCTCCAATTGCAATTCAACCACTAGTTCAAGCAAACGCGGCTTTTGATCGCCATCGCCGATAATGCAATAAAGGGTTTTAGGATGAGCAGCTAAAATGTTAGGCATTGCCTCTATCATTTTATCGTGCCCTTTGCGGGCCTGTAAGCGACCCACAGTGAGAATAACCGAATGCTCAGCCCATCGCATATGTTGCTTAAATTCAAGGTCGCTAGGTACCGGAATAAAACGTTCACAGTCGGCTCCAGGATGCAGCACAACCGTGTTCCCGGGATCGTAATTTAGACGCCGCGCGATATTTTGGCTATTTAGACTATTGCAAATTAGCATGTCAGCTTTTCCGCAAACCTGTTTAACCATCAAGCTTTGTTCACGACTTGTTGCCGCCGTTTCAATGTCTTCACCATGAATGCAGCACACAATTTGCACTTTTGTGAACAAAGACACCAACCAAGCGATAACCCCTTCATGCATCACTCGTCCGCAATGAATATGGGTTATTTGGTGCTGTTTAATAAGCTTGTTAACCGCTTTTACACTGCGCCAATAAAAACCAAGTCCACAAAAGCTTTTAAAACCCCACTCTGCGCATTTAAGCGGAATTCTAATGACGGTGTTTTCAATTTTCTTGTCTATTGAGTTGTCTTCGACGGTATCGGTAACAATAATGTAGTCTTCTTTGGGTAGTCTTGAATAGAGTTCCCAAAACCACCTCCCACTGCCACCTGACTTAGGCGGGAAGTTTTCAGTTAATACTAAAACCTTTTTATGCTGTGTGTCTTGCATTTAATTGGCATTCCTTGCTTCAAAACCAGCTTGAAGTGACGCTATTGCGTTAACTAAAATACGTTTTTTACTATCTTCATTAAGTTCAGTGCTAGCAGAAATAGCCAAGAAAACCCCATCGTATGGCTTGCCTTGCAATTTCAACCATACTTGATAAAGCTTGGCTCTTTTAGTGTCGGTGAATACAGCGCCATTAATGATATATAAATGATAAACACTGACTTGTTCACCTGAACCATTCTTTAAGAGCATATTATTGATGCGTAAATTATCCGCTAGTACCTCAGTACGATTACCAGCCAAACTCCACCTTTTTTCACCAAAAATAGCATTCTGAGTGTTAATTAACTCGCCATCCGCACCATCATAATACGCGGTAAAATAGATAAAATTACCACCTTCATACTGTATAGTGAGGAAGTTAGCGCTAGTTGAGCGTTTGAATTCAGGCTGCCAAGTAGATAGCAAATTACCCTGCTGGGCAATGCTGAACGGAAGTTGGAATTCAGGATGAATAGGAGCAACGTTCTCTGCTGAGCTAATTGAAATAGACTTTGTAATACCTACTACAATTATAACCGCAACAACAAATGACTTTAATGCGATGGTTTTGAATCCCTCAATACTGCCGACTCCGGAGTCTACTTGTGCGCTATCGACATCGACTGGTTGGTCGTCAGCCTTATCTTGCTTTAAAAGATAACGTTTTTCAAAACGGCGAACAACTTCACCAATGCCTAACAAGCAAACAATCACGAATGCAAAAAAGAACCACCCATATATTAAGTGATCAGCACCAACAGCATGCTTCATATCGCTAGCGTAACCAATCATAATGATGCCAAAAACCCGCACCGCATTAGCTAGAATTGGAAAAATAATTGACAGCAATACAAAACCAATACGCGTGGTCATGCGTTTCAAATTCATGTAAGCATACAAATTACCCAGCACAACCGAGGCAATTAAAAAGCTCACTCCCGAACAAGCTTCGGCAACTAAAAAGCGGCCTTGTGGAATTTCTAAAAACAAGCCTGAACGATATAAAGCAACGCCCGTCCAAGACACCATTTCCACTGAAATATCAGCGGTTATTTCTTGTAAAAATGGGATAAGTTCTTCGCCAAAAGGTATCGCGAATAGCATAAAACTGAGTGGAAAAATAATTTGTTTCGTTATTCGGTTACCCAAATAAAACCAAATAAGGGTTGGCAGTAACGAAAACATCGCCGCATGCTGAAATAACTGAATGTCCCCTGCAACGCCAATCACATATAAAAGCACTTGCAAGAAAATGAACGGCAAAGCTAGTAGCGTGCACTCACGAGCTCGCCAATTAATGTCGTTCTTTTTTTCCCAAATCAGATATAAACTGACCGGCAATACAAAAAAGCAATGGTTGAAAATTTCTGATATGTACCAAATTTTTACCGCGGATACCAAGCCTTGAAATGTCAAACCTATCCACAAGCAAAGAAGCACTGCCCCAAAAGCCCAATTAATAGTTTGGCTGCGATTTTCATGCAACGCCAGTTCCTTATTTAGCATCTATAACATCCTTGTATGTTTCGTACATTGTTCCCCACTCATAGTTATTTATGAGTTGCACTAGCTTTTTCTCCATCACATGTAAGTTAACATAGTGACGCAATTTAGACTTAAACGGAGCACCTTGCACTCGAGGCTGGTCAGCATCAATTTCCCAAGGGTGGAAGTAAAAATTGTATGGCTCGTCAGTGGCTTGCATATATTTTTTTATGCGCCTATTAGATAACCAATACGGATACAACCTAAAATAACCGCCTCCACCAATACCGGTATTCTTGCCATTGTGCGCTATCGTAGGTATCGGAATTTCTACAATACCTTCTTTGCGCACATGTTTGAATCTGGGCCATTCGGGCACACCATATAGATCATGTTCTATGGGGTAGGTACTTGATGAATATTTAAAACCTAATTCAACCAAAATATCAAAAACCCATTCATTGGTTTTATTGATTGAGAAGCTAGGTGCTCGATAACCTAATAGTGCTTTGCCTGACACTTGTTCGAGCTTGTCTTTGCTCACTCTAATATCTTCAAACACTTCATCTGGAGTCATTGTAGTCGTGCGTCGATGGTTTGAGCCGTGGCTACCAAGCTCGTGTCCTTCGTCGACAATTCGTTTAACGACGTCAGGACAATGCTCTGCAACCCACCCCAAAGTAAAGAATGTGCCTTTGATACCATGCTCATTGAATAAATCGATTAAACGGTGGGTGTTATCTCCGACACGAGGCGTAATGCTTGACCAATCTGAAGGCGAAATAACTGACTCAAATGCGGACACATGAAAGTAGTCTTCCACATCCACTGTCATTGCGTTAAGTCTTTTTGGGTTAGACTTCATGGCTTATTCCCTTATTCGATAATCGACTTAACAATTAACGACCTTTACCAAATAAAACAACTTCAACCGTTCTGATCAGTATTAATATGTCTAACAACAAACTTTGGTGCTTCACATAGTATAAATCATACTTCAGTTTTTCGAGTGAGTCCTTGACGCTTGCGCCATACGGATAATTTAACTGCGCCCAACCAGCTAATCCTGGTTTTACATTGTGACGCTGATTATAATACGGTACTTCTTTTACTAGCTGCTGCACGAACTCAGGACGCTCAGGTCGCGGACCAATAAATGACATCTCACCTTTGATTACATTTAATAGTTGAGGCAGCTCGTCAATTCGATATTTGCGAATAATGTTACCAATAGTGGTAACCCGATTATCATTTTTAGTGGCCCACTTAGCACCGTCTTTTTCAGCATCAGGACGCATACTTCTGAATTTTAGAATGTTAAAAAGCTTACCATCTTTACCCACTCTTTCTTGCTTGTAAAACACCGATGCACCTGTACGAAAACCATCATCAATGTAAATGATAATGGCGGTAAGCAACATAAGAGGCCAGGCAAAAAACATAACAAAACTCGCAATCGTAATATTCAATAGATAGTCGACCGACTCGCGAAAATAATTTTGAGAATGGAAACCATTGGAATAAATAACCCAACTTGGATACATCAGGTCTACGACAATTTGGCCTCGTTCGCGCTCCATAAAGTCAAGAAGATCAGTCACTTCAATACCTCTCAAGCGACAATCAAACAGTGCGGAAACCGGCAATGTACCTCTGCGTTGGTCACAAGCAACTACAATTTCCTCAATGTCGTTGTCAAATAAAAATTGCCTGAATGATTCATCTACTTTTACGTGAATTATTTTTTCACGTTGCACTCCAGATTGGCGGTCATCACCAGGAATTGGCACAAATCCGACCAATTCAAAGCCTAGTCGGTCTACATCCCGGCGCATACTATTTTCTATTATTGACGCCCTAACACCGGCTCCTAATATCAAAATACGAGAGCTACTAATACCCATTAATCCCAGTCGATTAGTAAAATACCGAAAGAAAACAAGCGTGAGGATGTTAAAACAAACAGCGGTCGGCAAAAAATATGCGTGCAGGTCGAGTTGCGTAAATAACGCACTTGTGATGATTTCGACAATAAAATAACTTAACACTAAGCTAACAAAGATACGGCGAATAATACCTCTAAAAGTTTCACGTAGCTTAGTTTCGTAAAGACCGACCGACAATGAACAGACTAAAATTGTAATCATAAGCAGAAAAATATTAACGGCTAGCGCTTCAGAATTCGGCTTTGGCGTAAGTTGTAGGTTCACCAAAACAAAGCTAGCAATGTAACTTACGTATGATATCAAAACTGCTTCAGTAAGCACTAGCGCGGTTGAGCGCTTATTTTGTCTTTTATTAGGCGAGGCCATAACTTCCTTTTATTATCACACTTATGAGAAGTGGAGTTTTAGACGTATGATATTTGATGTATTTAAGATAAACTTAGCGCAATTCGTTGAGCATTATAATAGTTTTCACGCTCGGGTAAATGACTGATTTACGATTTGTGATAAATTTTGTAAATATCATCAATATATTGGAAGGAAATTTAAGGATGAAAAAAGCGTATCAATTCGGCTTAGCTGGGTTACTTATTACCACTGTTGTAACAACGGGGTGTAGTGTTAACAAACTGCCAGAGGCAACAACGCGAGCTTCATTAACCACCAACGTTAATGATTACCAGTACCTCATTGGTCCTGGTGACAACTTAACAATTTTCGTTTGGCGAAATCCAGAAATTTCTGGCAACTTTATAGTGCGACCTGACGGCAAAGTAACCACGTCATTGGTTGAAGACGTAGAGGTGTCTGGCAGAACGCCAACAATGCTTGCTCGCCAATTAGAAGAACAACTTTCCACCTACATAAACAATCCTCGGGTAACGGTTAGCGTAGGTCAATTTCAGGGGCCTTTTAGTGAGCAAGTTCGCGTAATAGGCGAAGCCACCAATCCGAGTGCTATTAATTATACCGAAAACATGACCTTACTTGACCTGATGATTGCGGTTGGCGGGTTAACTGAATTTGCAAGTGGAAACAACGCAAAATTGGTGCGTGTTATTAATGGCCAACAAACCACATTTGAGTTAAATATCGAAGACCTAATAAAAGATGGTGATATTACTGAAAACATCGACATGCTGCCCGGCGACATTATTATTATTCCAGAAGCTTGGTTTTAGGCTAATTTAGAGAAATATTTACATGCAAGATTTAGAACAAACCATTCAAATGGCTCTCGACTTTATTAGAGGCATATGGATAAAAAAACGATATGTAATGATATTTTCATGGCTGATATGCCCTATCGGCTTTTTTTATGTGCTCACTTTACCCGACGTTTATGAATCTGACGCTCAAGTTTACGTTGATACACGCTCTGTGCTGCAGCCTCTGCTTAGAGGCATGGTTGCAGGTTCCAATCCTGAGCAAGAAATTCAAATGATGGCCAGAACGTTACTTAGTAGAGCAAACATTGAAATTATTGCTCGCCAATCAGATTTAGATATTACGGTGAATGGCAACGAAGAGTACAATAAATTAATCGTCGAACTGACTGATGACATTGACTTAAAAGGAACAGGTCGAGACAATATTTATACTATTTCTTATGCTAATGAAAGCGCTGAAATGGCACGAACCGTAGTCCAAGAAACCCTGGATTTATTTGTAGAAGGCTCGTTGGGGAGTTCGAGAAAAGATACTGACACTACAACTCGTTTTTTAGATGAACAAATTGCAGAATACGAGAATGAACTTGCAGAAAGTGAGCAACGTCTTGCCGACTTTCAGCGCAAGTACAATGATATACTGCCTGCTCAAGGGTCTTTTTACGGTAATTTTCAGTCGCTAAAACAGCAGATGGAAGTAACCATACTCAGCATTAAAGAAACACAGCAACAAATTAATGCCATGAAAGGTGAATCCCGCCAAGCGCAGCAAGCTGCTGATGGCTTTGATGTGCGCAGTAATGCAGGCGAACAGGTGTTAACAACTAGGTATGATGAGCGCATTTTAAGTTTAGAAGCCCGGTTAGATGAGTTAAGACTGCGCTTTACCGATAAACACCCCGATGTAATAGAATCAAATAATTTACTAGAGGCCTTAAAAGACGCAAGACAAAAAGATATTAACGCTTTTTTAGCGCAAGATACTGGCAGTGAATCGCCATCAATGTTGACTGAAAGTGATCGCGAGCTAAGACTCGAAATCGCCCGTTTAGAAGGTATGTTGGCGTCATTGAAAGTGCGAGAAAAAGATACCCAGGACCGGATAATTGCGCTTCAGTCTACTATTGACTTAGTACCTCAAATTGAATCTGAAGAAACAGGCCTGAACCGTGATTATGGTATTAAGAAAGAGAAATACGAAGAATTGCTGTCTCGCCGTGAGTCAAATAACTTAGCAAGAAGCGCTGACAATCAATCTGACGACCTGCAATTTAGGATCATTCGCCCCCCATTAATTGCTGATAAGCCAAGCGGACCAAAACGAATACTATTTTACACTGGTATCTTATTCGTTGGATTTGGTTTAGGCGGGGGGATCGCGTTTTTAATGAGTATGCTAAAGCCGGTATTAGTGCGTGGTCAGCAAATTTCAGATCTGACCGGTTATCCTATTTGGGGGTCGGTAACTCATTTAGATCATGTTAGGCTCATCAAACGACATAAAATGCGGATTTTTATTTTTGCATTGTCATCCGGTGCGATAATCATGCTATATGCGGGTTTGATTGCGGTAGATATTATGAACATTGATTTGGCGAGTAAAATACCATTATGAGCAATACAATAGAAAAGGCCCTACTTCGCCAAAAAGAAGCTGCGCGTTTGAAACAAGAGGCTGAGACTTCAAATGTCGAAGCCGACAAAGTCGAAAATAAAAACGTCGACTCGGGAGCAGCTGACACAATTGAGAGAACTTTTGAAGTGGAGCAGCCTGAAAATTCGGTTGAAAATTCAGTTAAAAATGCTCACAACAACGAAAACGTGTTTAACGTTGACGTTGCCGACTTAGAAAGCCGCGGTTTTGTCTCACTGCATAGTACGCGTAGCCAAATTAATGAAGAATACAGAGAAATAAAGCGTAAGCTTTTATCGAATGCATTTGGTGCATTATCAAAAACAATCACCAATGCCAACATTATTATGGTAACCAGTGCTCGCCCAAGTGAAGGAAAAACATTCACTGCTATTAATCTGGCATTAAGTATTGCTGCAGAAAAAGACAAACGTGTACTATTGGTTGACGCGGATGTTTTGAAACCCAATGTCCTAAGAACATTAGGCTTAAAAGAACGTTCCGGCCTAATGGAATACTTATTGGGTGATGTAAAAGAAATTGGTGAAGTGATGTTCCGTTCTAATATCAACAAATTAACCATTATACCAGCAGGTCGCTCACATCATTTATCAACCGAGTTGTTGGCAAGTGAAGCAATGAGTGAACTCATCACTCAGTTTTCTGCACGATACCAAGACCGAATCATCATTATTGATACGCCTCCAATCGTTGGTATCAATGAATCAGCCGTATTAGCAAACTTTGCTGGACAAGCGGTCGTAGTTGTAGAAGAAGGCAGTTCGAGATTATCAGATGTGCAAAAAGCAGTAGCGCGTTTAAATCCAAATATGGCGATTGGCTTTGTAGTGAATAAATCACTCGATACATCACAACAATCAGGCTATTACGGCTATCACCACTATGGAACTGATCGTGAAGGCGAAGAAGAGCCATCTAGAATAGCCTAAGCAACAAAAGGAAGAGTTAAGTCAATGCACTATAAAGGGAAGTTTAAAGCGATATCTTTACTTGCTGTCGCGCCTTTGATTATGCAACTGGTAAGCGTATCGGCTGCTGCCAACGAACTCAAATGGGCAGTGGGTGTTGACAACGAGATTGTTTATCAAGATGTTTATTCCGATGAACAACAGCAAACCATTAATTCGACAAACTTTATTGTGCGACCTCAGTTGTCACTTAATTTCACGTCAAAACGTACTAACGCATTTTGGCGAGCAACCCACAATCACGTTCGTCGAAGCCTACAAGATGCTGATGTAACAAACAACTACACAAATTACGCTTATGGCGGCAGCTTCGCCGCTATAGAGAATCTATTAACATTTACTGCCAGCGGTGCTTTAAATTATCAAAGCGCGGCGGCGAATGGTTTTTTAGTTGATGATTTTTTGCTAAATGCAGAAAATTTATCAAAAACCCGTTCTAACCGTTTCGGTGCTAATTTCACACTTCCAAGGGGGGATTATTTTGGTCATTCAACTCAAATTAATTACTCTATTACTGAAAGCGAAAGGCGTGAAAATTCGTTCAATCAATTAGACAGCAATGTATTCACCATTAACACAAGCACATATACTGGTAATGATTTTGAACGGTTTGCTGCGAAAGTTAATAGTGAGTTTAGTGTCTCCGACCGCAGCGTTCAGGGTGACTATACTAACCGCCGCGTTAACGCCGACATGTCATACCGGGTCATTAGCAATATTGGTGTTACAGCAACCGCAAGCCACGAGGCAAATCAAGTTCAATCGCAAGATGACGTATTTTCTAATTTACGCGAATTTAATAGCGTAGGTGCCGGTTTAATGTGGCGGCAAACTCAAAATAAATTCATTTCAGTCACGTGGAATAAAGCGGATAACGACGCTATTGACGAAAATGAGAACAATAAAGGCTATATTGGTGCTGATATAAAGTGGCAATTTACCCCCCGAACCCAAGTTAGTGCCGATTATTCTCGACGCTTTTTTGGAGAAAGTGGTAATTTTAGCTTTCAGCACCGAATTAAGAAATTTAGAACACAAATTACTTATTCAGAAGAAGTCCCCAGTTTTTCACGCTTAATTGCAGAACCTGAAAACTTAGGTGTATTTATTTGTGCCGATGGCGTTACCGATTTATCGGCGTGTTTTCAACCTAGTTCGCTCAATTATGAACCACAAGCGAACGAAGAATTTGTGCAGTTCAGTTTACAAAATCCAGTAATTAATGACGAACTCATTTTACGCAAGGGCCTTTCTTGGCAATTAGGCACTGAGCTGCGCAGAACGAAGGTGTCATTGAACGGTCGCTATTTTACTAATGACTATTTAGAATCCGACCGATTATCTCGAACCTATTCAGCAGGCACCTCAGTTGCGTTTGCACTTGGGCCGAAAACAAATATTAGTTGGACTACCGACGCCGCTATTACGGATGATATATTTGGAGGTGATAGAGGCACCGCAGAAGTGTTAAGCACTAAGTTAAGTATTGACCGTAAAATCGGCCGTTACTTTAATCTGTCGCTAGCGTTTTCTTACTTGCAACGCGATACTGAAGGTAGGGTCTTGAGCGGTGGCGGGCTCGCTGGGATCAACGGTGACCTTAAAGACCGCCGAGTTTCGGTAAACCTAAAGTACAAGTTGTCTAAGTAAAAAACCACCTACTAATGTCGTAGATAGAGCTGCTTTTTCAGTAGGTATTATTCATAATGGTCTATCTTGAGACTGATATTACTCACCGGTTATACTTCATCATCGCTCTTGAGCCTCATATAAGTCTGGTACTTTTTCTTCAATAACTTATCAATATACTGGGTGAGTTTAATCTTGTGCTTTAAAGCATCATCCAGCGCATCTACAAGCTCATGCAGCATGTCTTTATAATACTTAGCTTCATGAATTTCAGTCCCTTTTACGGTAAACCTGAGCGACTCTGGATCAGTATTAAAAACCTCGTCTCGCGCTGGAATTGCATTGTCAGGTACGAACATTTCTGACTTTATTTCGTCAATAACGATGTTAACCTGCCCTTCCTCAAAGAAGTCTATTTCTTCCAAAAATCCATATAACAAAATACGATCCATTAACGTATTTATGCGCCTAGGTACACCGCGCGAAAAGTCATGAATAATGGTAAAAGCATCATCACTAAACAGCCCTTCACCGGTATAACCGGCATGCTGTAAACGAAACTCAATGTACTCTCTCGCTTCTCTCGCATTAAGCGGTGCTAAGTGGCATGAAGCGACAATACGCTGGCGAAACTGCTCCATATTTGGTGCACGTAAAATAGGCTGAAGCTCGTCTTGGCCTAACAAAAAACTTTGTAACAAAGGCTTGCCTGCCTTCTGAAAATTAGACAGCATTCGCAATTCTTCGATAGTTTCCAACGGTAAGTTTTGTGCTTCATCAACAAGCAACAATGCACGTTTGCCTTGGTCTGCCAGTTGGTTTAAAAAACGTTCCAAATCACCAAGAATTTCAGCCTTACTTTTCCCTGTGACGTTCAATTCAAATTTAGATGCCACCATTTTAACAATTTCATCGGGTGACAGCTTTGGTGTCACTATTTGTGCTGCAAAAATATCTTCTTTAAGGCTATCGAGTAAACTATTCGCAATAGTCGTTTTACCTGTGCCAATGTCGCCCGTAATGACAATAAAACCCTCTGCTTGCGACAGCCCGTATTGCAAGTATGACATAGCTCGTTTGTGCAATTTGCTTGCATAAAAGAACGCCGGATCAGGAGTTAGCTGAAAAGGCTTTGATTTTAGTCCATAATAACTTTCGTACATTTTTTATTGTCTGTCCTTTTTTAAATCGCCCATAATATACACTATTTCGCGTCTGCATTCACAATCTGTGAAATAATTCCTGTGGTTGACACTCCCTCTTCAAACAAAAGCACGCGCACCTCACCCCCGTTTGCTATAACTTCGTTACCGCCTGCAATTTCATGTATTTGATAGTCGCCACCTTTAACTAAAACATCAGGCAACACGTCTGCAATGAGTGATTGTGGAGTATCGTCACTAAACGGCACGACCCAATCAACTGCGCTCAAACCTGCTAACACCGCCATTCTGCGCTGTAAGTTATTAATGGGCCGACCTTCACCCTTCAGTTTACGTACTGAATCGTCTGTGTTGACAGCAACAATTAAGCGGTCACCCAACGTCGCCGCTTCAGTTAAATAAGCCACATGACCAGAATGCAAAATATCGAAGCAGCCATTTGTCATGACCACACGCTCGCCTTTGCGCTGCGCCTGTTGCACGGCAAGGCGAAGTTGCTGTGCATTCATTACGCCACCACCTTGATGCGCTTGCGCATTTACCGCAATAGCAAGCTCGGTAGTTGAGACTGTTGATGTGCCTAGTTTACCCACCACCACGCTAGCCGCATGGTTTGCGAACTGACAAGCTTCTTCCAGCGGCAAGCCAACTGCAATGCAACAAGCTAGCGTCGAAATTACGGTATCGCCTGCACCAGTAACGTCGAAAACCTCTTTGGCATGCGCCGGTAAATGATAAACTTGGTCTTGATATAAGGACATGCCTTTTTCTGAACGAGTAACTAATACCGCACCCAGGTCGCATTTTTGCTTCAAGGCCTGTGCATGCATAAATAATTCATCTTCACTTTCATAAACACCCATTTCATTTTCAAATTCAAACATATTAGGCGTGAGTAATGTTGCCCCTTTATACCGAGTAAAATTAATCCCTTTAGGGTCCACAATAACCGGCTTGTTGTATTTGCGAGCAAGTAAAATAAGTGATTGAGGATCAGATAGGCACCCTTTATTAT
Source organism: Glaciecola sp. (assembly GCA_034112105.1). GTDB lineage: Bacteria > Pseudomonadota > Gammaproteobacteria > Enterobacterales > Alteromonadaceae > Glaciecola. The sequence continues at coordinate 14,309 of JAWUVZ010000135.1, forward strand.
AATCTGAAAGCACGACTAAATCGGTGTGCTGAACTTGCGCTTCAAACATGGCAAGTAATTCTGATTTGTCGTCTTTGGCAAAGCTCTTTTCAAAATCCAAACGCAATAATTGCTGATTACGGCTCATTATACGAAGTTTCGTTATGGTTTCTTGAGTTGCTACTTTTGAAAATTCACAAGTCACGTTCATAGCCGCTAGGCGATCGTTGAGTATTTGAGCAGCTTCGTCCTGACCAGTCATTCCAATTAATACAACTTGAGCACCCAATGTTGCCGCGTTAATAGCCACGTTCGCAGCGCCACCGGGACGGTCTTCCATATCCACTACCCGTACCACTGGTACGGGCGCTTCCGGAGAAATACGCGCAGTAGGGCCGGTCCAATAACGGTCCAACATTACGTCGCCAATGATAAGGATTTTCGCTTTGCTAAAATCAGGTATTTGCATGATTAACTGTCTTGTAAATTGCTATTTGATTTAAATTGCCTGAGAGTATAACAATGAATCAGAAAAATTCCGATAAACCTTGGTTTATCTACCTCATAAAAAACAAACTTAACCAACTGTATTGCGGTGTTACTATAGACGTACAGCGGCGTTTTTTTGAGCACGCAAGTAATAGTCCTAAATGTGCCAAGGCATTGAAAGGGAAAGGACCGTTAGTAATGATGTTTAGCGCTCGGGTAGGTAATCAATCCGAAGCATTAAAAATAGAGCATTGGTTGAAAAAGCAAACTAGACAACATAAAGACAAGCTTATAGCCGGTACTTCAGCATTACCGGTTGAGCATGAATTACTTGATCCACGGATTATTCAGGCCAATATTAACCGGCAAATAAGCCCGCAATAAGCAACGCTAAACCAATGCTCAATACAAATTCGATACTGGCAATACCAATATTATGGTGTAAATCGACTTCTGTTTTCCAATTAACACCGCTCAAGATAATACGTTTTGACACGCTCGACAATATCATAAGAAACACAGAAAATCCGGCACTAACAACTAACCAACCAGTTACATTACTGACATATGAGTGCGGATCGTAAACTAAAATAGAGCCCGCTGAAGAAACCGCTATCGCTGTTCCTATTAAGTTACCTGAATGCTGAATTGCTAGCGCTAATTGTCCTTTACAAAGGTCACGTTGAAAGCTGTTATCTTGATTGTTACTGGCATAGCGACGTTCATATAACCGAGTCGTTAATAGCAAAACGCTTAACACCACCACTGAACCTGATAAAATCGCAACAAAGGTATTAACGTTGGATCCCACAGCCCACTCCATAATACTTTTAATGATAATTGCACTGGCTATTGAACTTGCAGCATCCACTAAGGCTACCGATACATTCTTCTCAGAAATCATTTTGTTTTTATCGAGTCGGTTTAACACGACTTTGTCGTGAGCATAGCGACCGGCTTTTACTAAAACGATACCAATACCCCCAAATATTAGCATGCCCAAAGCAGCAGCTTCATAACCTAAAGAAGTATGTCGCCCAACCACCGATGATAAAACGATAGTGAGTGATAACATTCTGCCAGCCATGCTGATACCGAATGCAAAGTTATCTTTCTCACCTAATTCAATTCTAACGCTGGTTTTTGTGAAAAATCCCGATAGAGAGCGGATTGCAAACAACAACAGAATTGCGATTGAAATATCAATAGCCAAATAAATCAGAATTTCTGATGATAAAGGCACCAGTTTTACCAGTTGGTCCATATTGAGATAATCCTAACGACATAGTAAATTGAAAACTGTAACATAATACCGTTATTGAGGATTATGCACATGGGTTTAAATGCAAAAACTACCAAATATTCTAGTTGAGCGAGCCAAAGGTCACTTAGCTGACTTTACCGAAAAGCTCGAAAATGCGTTAATGCGTGATAAACGATATGCAAACGAGCGCCCGCGTTATCTCAGACTATTAGATAAAAACAAAGCGGACGTGGCACTTGCTTTTGCTTTGAGCGATTTTATTGCTCGAACGGCGCAACTCTACCCAATCCAGTTTATGCAGAAACTACCCGCTATTATCGATTGTCCCAATCATGATGGTCAGCAATATCAAGAATATTACTTACAGTTGCAACAACATCTTCAGCAAGCACTAGCCACCTTAAACAACGAAGCGACTCTTCACAAAGCACTGCGTCAATTTCGACATTTAACAATGCTCTCAATTGCTTGGCGTGATTTGGTCTACAAAGCCGATATTAAACAATCATTGTTGGCCATTTCTCATTTAGCGGACGCATTGATTAATTCAGCTAACGCTTGGCTTTACCAAAAGGCCTGTGAAAGGTACGGTAACCCAACCCCTGTTTGTCAGCAGCTTGATGACGGTACCTCGGCCCTGCATCCGCAAGAGTTATTGATCATTGGGATGGGGAAATTAGGTGGCCATGAGCTTAACTTTTCATCCGATATCGATTTGATTTTTGTTTATCCTGAGTCGGGCGAAACGGATCATCCGCGCAAGCCCATTGATCATCAAACTTTTTTTACGCGCTTAGCACAGAAGCTGATTGCTGCGCTGCATCAAACGACAATGGACGGGCAAGTATATCGAGTTGATATGCGACTGCGTCCGCTCGGTGATAGCGGCCCACTAGTGGTTTCCATGCCTGCATTTGAGTCCTATTACTTAGAGCAAGGCCGCGAATGGGAAAGATTCGCCATGCAAAAAGCACGAATCATTAATCCTGACTCTGAGGTTGTCGGTGAACTGCAAAGTATCATTACTCCCTTTGTGTATCGCAAATACCTCGATTTTACCACTCTTGAGTCGTTGCGAAATATGAAGAAACTAATCGCCAATGAAGTAGCAAGACGCAATTTAACGAATAACATTAAATTAGGTAGAGGCGGTATTAGAGAAGTCGAGTTTTTTGTACAATCGCTACAAATGATCCATGCAGGCAAAGTTACTGAATGCCAAACCAAATCTATTCTGACTTCATTCAAAGCGCTAGTTGAACATGAGTTGTTATCTGAACAAGACGCTGCAGAACTGCAAGAAAGCTACCTGTTTTTACGCCAAATTGAGCACTACTTGCAGGCTTTTGATGACAAGCAAACACAGAAATTACCTGACAATGAATTAGACAAAGCGAGGTTATCTTTTTTATTGGAGACTTTGCCATTGCTTGATATGCAAGCAACTCACCAATCTGAAACCATCATCGACGTCGACTTTGAACCAATTCAACGACATATGCAGCGGATCAATCGGCACTTTATGTCGTTAATTGAAGAAGACCATGAAGACAAAGACGAGAACGAAGCATTAAATCAAGCTTACAGTGATTTATGGTTACTAGATTTAGATAAAGCAGAAATGCAAAGCTTGTTTCAGCCCCTTTCATGGGACACTACCGAATCAGAAAAACTCAGTTCCCTACTTGCTGAATTTAAGCTCAAGTGTACTAAACACGATATTGGTCAGCGAGGGCATAGAACGCTAAATAAACTCATTCCGCAGTTGCTAAACGAAGTGCTTACTTACGAATACGGAGCTGAGAAGGACAGCGTGACTGATGTCCTCACTGCTGACGACAGCGCGCTGCACGCAAGTCATCTCTTTGAGCGAATTTTTAATATTTTATTAACCATTGTTGGGCGCACAACTTATCTGGATTTACTACTCGAAAACCCAGCAGTTAGAAGGCGCTTAATAACGCTTTCGGCGAATAGTCATTGGGTAGCCAAACAAATAAAAGCATTTCCATTGCTGTTGGATGAGCTGCTCCATCCTGCCTACCTGCAGCCGGATCAAGCTGATATTGTGACATGGCGTGGCGAATATGAAAGCGAACTATGCTTGCAGCTTCTTAGGGTTGAACCCGATGATGTTGAAGCTCAAATGGATGCTCTGCGCTACTTTAAACTCACTCAACAATTGCGCATTGCAGCTGCCGACATCAGCGGCACACTACCTGTAAATAATGTCAGTGACAAACTCACTGTACTTGCTGAAGTATTGCTTGCAAAAGTTATTGATATTGCCTGGATACAAATCGCGATCCGTTACGGTACTCCCGATGGCTACTCAATACAAAACAAAGGATTGGGTGTGCTAGCCTATGGCAAAATGGGTGGCGTTGAATTGGGCTATGGCTCCGATCTAGATATCGTATTTATTCACGATGTTAACTTATCAACTGTGACCAATGGCCCTAAAACAATATCGTGTAGCGAATTTTTTGTAAAATTAGTGCAACGGGTCACGCATATTTTCACGATAAAAACGTACCTAAACGACCTCTACGAAATTGATTTAAGATTGCGTCCGTCGGGTAATTCAGGTTTATTGATCAGCCATATTGATACCTTTTCTCATTATCAAGAAAATGACGCTTGGACTTGGGAACATCAAGCTCTGGTTAGAGCGAGATATGTTTATGGCCATGTTGCGTTGCGCAATAAATTTACAGACATTCGCAAAAGAGTGCTTAAGAAAAAGCGAGAAAAAGCTCAATTACGAAAAGCAGTCGCGGATATGCGCGAAAAAATGCGACGCCACTTAGACAAGTCGAACAATAGCAGCGCCGACTTAAAACAAACATCAGGCGGTATAACTGATTTAGAGTTTTTAACTCAATATTGGGTTTTACTGCACAGCAATCAATTTGGTGAACTCACAAAGTGGAGCGACAATTTGCGCATTCTTGATTCACTTGCACAAGTCCATGTTATTAGCGATTCGCAAAATAAAGCATTACAAGAAGCCTATTTATTTATCAGAAATCAGCTACACAAATTAAGTTTAGGCGCATTGGGTAGTAATAACGTGGTGCCTGGTTTAGAAAAACACATGGGGGTGATTCAACGTAACTATGAGAAAATATTTGCGGAGTAGTGGGTGTCAAATTTTAGGGTTAGAAGGTTGTCAAATTTTAGGGGTAGAAGGTTGTAATGTGTGTAGATTTTACTGTTTTATCTCTGACGTAATCGCCAGCTTTTAATTTAGTCAAAGCCGGCTTTTCTGCAGTTTTCTTTTACGTACGTTCCTGCATTTTCGGCAATAATGATGGTGCGCTTTTTATGGCAAAAGTACACATTAACTTGCGGAATGAAATTTGCGTCGATTGCACCAGCAATCTCATCCAGAGTTCCCAGAAGACTATTTTCGGTTAAAAAACGATGGCGAATAATAAAATCTTGATTGAGGTCCCAGATTAACTGCACCCCCTCTTGCTCAGCGTATTTCATCGCTTCCGTTCTAATCGTAGTTCCTTCAGCAAAACTTCGAAACTTGTAGTTACCTTCCCAGTTTTGTTCAGGGGGCTGCTCGACATTAACGATAGAAACCAACTGCTCAGTTTGGCTTGCTTTTGGTACCTCCATAGCCACTACGAAATCACCATACTGTTCTTTTATTGGGTCTTTGGATGAGAAGCGAAATTCTTCGTAGAAACGAGCGAGGTTTTCTTCAATATTATTTTTCCCTGCGCTACTTGGTGCACTCGACTGAATAGAGGGTTCAGTCACATCAGACTGATATAGCAGAACAAATACAGCTCCTACCAAAACAATGACGGCTAGTACCGCGTGTTTTAGCCAAAACGTAGGAACTTTTTTATTCAACATTATTGGTACCTCTAAACAAAGCTAGTATGCGATCGTCTAGCTTCTCTCTAATTCACGTATTTACTTTTTTTGGAGCTACTTATACAAAGACTCTGGCTGATCTTCGGGCCGAGTTTTAAAGCGCTTGTGCATCCATAAGTAACTGTCTGGTTGCTCATTAACAACACTTAGCACATCTTCATTGAGCTTGGTTAATGCGACCTCTTGATCTTTATCGGCTAAATAATCAATTGGTGTACTAATTTTTACTTTGTAGCCTTTTTTACTATATTGCGACACGACCATCAGTGGCACGCAGTTGGCCCTGTTGGCAAACATCAGTGTGGCGGTGGTTGTTGCAGTGCGGGAAACTCCACCAAAAGGAACAAAAATGCTTGTGCTTTTGCCATAGTCTTGATCAGGAAAATATAAGCAAAACTCATTCTCATTCATGGCTTGAATTAATGCTTTAGCATTGCGCTTATCAATCATGTACTTGTTTGAACGGTTCCGACCATGGTACTGCATATAGTTAATTAACGGATTGTTATGCTTGCGATAAAAAGCGATACAGGGGTAAGCATAACCAATAATTCGACAGCCTATTTCCAAATTTACGTTATGTAACGTTAAGCCGAAAACTCCCTTTCCTGACTCAAGTACTTTAATCGCATTATCAAGACCTTCAACTTCAGCAATTCGACGCACTCGCCACTCTGGCCACCACCAACCCATGCCAGTTTCAAACAAGCCCATTGCGGTGCGAAATACATTGTCTTTTAACACTTTTTCACGTTTATTTGCGGACCACTGTGGGTAACACAACTCGAGGTTTTTGCGGGCTATTTGAATGCGTTTGGGAACGAGGACAGCAATGACTTTAGCAACGACTCTCGCTAACAACTTAATTAAGGGCAAGGGTAGCCAAGTGATCACATATAACAAGCTAGCGCCAAACCACACTCCCCAATACCGTGGGTGGAAGAAGGCCACAGTAAAAGGCGGTGCCATAACCGTTTTAACTGGTTTGTATGGCTTCGCCTGCTTGGGTTTCTTTTCCATTACCACATCACCGGCAACTGAATTATTCATTACAGGCTTTTCAGCGTTTTCATCAACGGTTGCTGTTTGCTCAGTATTATTAGTTTCAGGCGTATCCACAATGCACTCATTGACGTGTTTTGCGCCATTCTACAACGTCATGGCATGCGAATAAAGCACGTAAGTTTGACTAATAACGCTCGACGACACTTTACGTATAATTAAAACATGCCATGTTATCAACTATCCTGACCATCAGAAAATATGATAAGCCCAATCAGCAGGCGCAAAACCATGCTTTTTTAGGCTTGTTTTTAGTACTCTTTATCGATACTTCGTAACTTCTTCTCGAAGGATTCAAATTCGCTCTGCTTTTCATAGTCAAAGTGGTATTGGTTATGAAAACCATAGCTGAGCTTTACTAATGCGTCTTCGATATAAAGTGTATAACCATCAAAATCAGTAAACGCTTTAATGCCATTTAGATGATAAGCATCGTCATACTGCTCGCCATGCTGACGAATTTTCTCAAAAACCTGTAGTAATAATTTACTATCTAAACTATTTTTCATGTTCCTCCTAAATCACGCAACGTTAGCTTGGTTGGATATTGTATTTGAAGCAAACGCCTAGCAATGGGTGCTATTTGTAATATGTGATGTGTAACATGTATCAGTCGGCTAACTGCTGAGTAACTTACCCCAACAACAACTAAGCTTCATTACCTAATATTAGTCCTTAATACAGGTAAAGCCAAACGACAAGATCATAATTTAGGACAGATCAGCTTCCACTGCCATTTAAACGTCATCTTAGGTCATCAACATAACAAGCCCAAACAGGCTCTGTGTAATGCTTTTCACATCTACTGCATGTTTATTTACCAAATATTTTTGATCTTTGAGTATTCTCATGTAGTATCAATAATACAACTGGTCAGATGAGCGGATATGTTAATTATGAGTATTAGAACTAACCTTAAAAAAGTATTACCACCAATTTCAATTACTGAGCAAGAAGCCTTAGATGCTGGAGATGTGTGGATTGAATCGTCAATTTATCAAGGCAAACCTGACATGCATGCCCTGCGCAGCCTTCCTCAAGCAGTACTGAGCGCTGACGAGCAAGCATTCTTAAATGGTCCAGTAGAAGAGCTACTCGCCATGATAGACGAGTTCGAGCTAGGTAACGTTAAGCATATTCCACAGGAAGTGCTCGATTTCATTGGTAAAAATAAATTCTTCTCAATGATCATTCCAAAGAAATTTGGTGGTCTTGAATTCAGTCCTTATGCAAACTCGACCATTGTTGCCACTATTGCAGCGGCCAGTGCTGCTATAGCCGTGACCGTGATGGTACCTAACTCGTTAGGCCCCGGCGAATTGCTAATGCATTATGGTACTGAAGCGCAACAAAATTACTGGTTGCCAAAATTATCAATCGGCCAAGACATTCCTTGCTTCGCCCTAACGAGTCCTGAAGCTGGTTCTGACGCGGGTTCAATTCCTGACGCTGCTATTGTGACCAAAGGTATGTGGGAAGGCAAAGAAGTCGTTGGCTTGAGCGTAACTTGGGACAAGCGCTATATTACGCTCGCCCCTATCGCAACAGTGCTAGGCCTAGCGTTTAAAGTATTCGATCCGGAGCATTTGCTAGGTGACGAGCTTTCACTAGGTATCACATGCGCATTGCTACCAAAATCTCACCCAGGCGTAGAGATGGGCAACCGTCACGATCCAATGGGCGTAAAATTTTATAACGGCACAACACGTGGACACGATGTTTTCATCCCAATGGACTTTATCATTGGTGGCGAAAAGAACATCGGGCGCGGTTGGCAAATGCTGGTGAGCTGCCTAGGTGCAGGTCGCGGTATTTCTTTGCCAGCAATGGGTGTTGCTACTGCACAGTCAGCGTTCAAGTCTACTGCAGAATATTCATTTGTGCGTGAGCAGTTTGGCGTGCCTATTGGTCGCTTTGAAGGAATTCAAGACAAACTAGCTGATATCGCAGGTAAAACGTTCTTGCTTGAATCAATGCGTGTATTAACTACCGAAGGTTTGGGCGAAGGCATCACGCCAGCGGTTGTTACTGCTATTGCTAAATATCACATGACTGAATTAGGCCGTGATGTATTAAATTCAGCGATGGACGTGCAGGCAGGTAAAGCAATACAACGTGGTCCACAAAACACATTGGCGAACGGTTATGTTGCATTACCTATCGCAATTACGGTCGAGGGTGCAAACATCTTAACGCGCAGTTTGATGATATTTGGTCAGGGCACAATGCGTTGTCACCCTCATCTGAAAGACATGGTTGACTTGATCCACAGCGAAGACAGCAAAGCTGATGCAGAGTTTAATAAAGTACTTATCAAAACGGTTAAGTTCAGCGTTAAGAATGCATTTAGAAGTTTAGCGAATAGTTACTTGCCGTTTTTACGCTCAACAGAATCGAACTTTCCAATTGTTCGTCCTTATGAGAAAAGGGTAAACGCACTGGCTGCAAAACTTGCTCCATTAGCTGACTTATCATTATTAGTATTAGGTGGTGAACTGAAAAAAGCTGAATTATTATCTGCCCGTTTAGGCGATGTGATGAGCTATTTGTATGCTGCTATGGCGTCAATTCGATTCTTTGAGCAACGTGTGCAAGACCGTATTCAAGCTGAACCATACTTCCGCTATGCAATGGAGTGGTCACTTCAGCAAGCTGAAAAAGCGATTGTTGATTTCATCAATAACTTTCCAAACACGCCTGCGCGCGGCTTGATGAGAGTATTGACCAACACTTATACATCATCAGTAAGCCATATTTCTGATGACTTGATTCGTGAATTGTCTACTGCATCTATGCAAGACAGCAGCATCAAAGCACAGTTGACGCATCTTGTGAAAGTGATGCCGGGGGACGGCAACGATATTAACGAGAAAGCATTTAAAGCTAAGCACGCTGCAATGCCGTTATTATCTAAAGTACAAAAAGCATTACGTAAGTCACCGGTTATTCCATTCATCTCGTTTGAACATGCAGTGAATACGATGCATACAGCGGGTAAATTAACTGACGCAGAGCGCACTATATTGTTGGAATATAATGAAAAACGCAAACTGTCAGTACGTGTTGATGAATTTACTTTCGACATGGAATTACTAAGTGCTGAAGAGACCGACGGTCCGAGTGCATCTAAAAGCGAAAGCGAAAAAGATGATACAGCTGCAAACGCTGCGTAAATTCTGAGTCTAGCTGCCCTTAAACAGCTGGCAACGACAGAAGTATTTAAAATAGAAGGCGTCCTTTATGGGCGCCTTTTTTATGAACCCTATTAACGTCGTCTCACTGAATGCGAATGCAAAATCATTAAACGTCCCCTCACTGAATGCGAATGCAAAATCATTAAACGTTGTATCAAATGCTGCTAATGCGCTACATAGACTCCATTAAATATCATCACTTATGTTTTAACTTCCTCACTCAGACTTTCACACAAAAATTCAGACTGAAATTAAATTGGCTGTTCTAAAAGGCTACCGAATTAGGTATATTTAAGATTATCTATTTGCACGCCTCATACACAGTGACGACTTCAGTAATTGGATTGACATTTTTTAACGCTATTTTCAGTTGATTTATCGTTAACTAATCCATATTGGGCGTAATGTAAAAACATTCACAATATAAGAAACATCATCAATGGCACAGCTTTACTACTACTATTCAGCAATGAATGCAGGTAAATCAACTTCGCTCTTGCAGTCAGCGTACAATTATAAAGAACGCGGTATGCACATTATCTTATTCACTGCGGCCCTCGATAATCGCTATGGTACCGGCAAAATATCGTCGCGTATTGGCCTTGAAGCGCCAGCCAATCTATTCACACCGCAAACTGATTTGTTTGCTGAAATGCGTAACGAGTGTGATAAACAAAAAATCAGCTGTTTATTTATTGATGAAGCTCAGTTTTTAACTAAACAACAAGTCATACAATGTTTGCAAATTGTAGATGCGTTAAAGGTGCCCGTTCTAGCGTATGGTTTGCGCACTGATTTTAAAGGTGAAACATTCGAGGGTAGTCAATACCTGTTGGCTTGGGCTGATAAGTTGTCAGAGCTAAAAACAGTGTGTCATTGCGGTCGCAAAGCTAACTTCGTGGCGCGTCTCGATGATAACGGCGATCCTATTTCTGAAGGCGCTCAAGTGGACGTAGGCGGTAACGAAAAATACGTGTCACTTTGCCGCAAACACTTTATGGAAAAAGTGTCATTTGAGTATCATCCAAACGCCTAATGAGGGCTATTTTTGTCTTCACTTGAGTGACTTTTTCGCCGCGTAGTCACTTAATTTATTAACTAACAGAAAACGTATCGGTTGAATTTTTTTATGCTGATTCGGCCATCTTATTGTAAGTGAATATTAGTATCTGTTCCAAAAATGAGATTATATTTGGTTTGCGGCACTTCTGCATTTTGCTCATTGGGGTCTTCGAGGATGTATCTATGACGGTCGGCTTTACGGCACTTCTTGCCTAAGACAGCTGAACCGCAATTACAGACATATGACGTTCAAATTTGAATGAGTATTCTATGCCTTAACAAAAGTGTCAGGATTTTTTGCACTTATTTCGGTTTTCCGGAATTTTTTTACCCGATCAACTCGGTATTAAATACGGAAAAGTGAGTCATACGCAGCTCAAATTTGAAGCGGAAATTTGAACTGCGATCGAACTCATTCCGCAATACCAACTATTGCAATAGTGCAATAGTGCAATAATTTATGCGCATCGGTTCTATTAGTCTAATTCAACTCCTCTAACTTTGAAATAGTAATACACTTTATTCCAATAGTCTTTGAACCTAGGGTTTAATCAGTTTCAAACATTCATTTACGGTTACAAAAGAGAACATAAACTGCTTATGCGCCATGCAAACGAAGCAAACTGCAATTCCATGTATTACTCACATATAACAATCTCAGGAAGAATCTCTTATAAAACCGTCATCTTTTTTTACAGTAAGCATTACATGGTTTTATAAGCGTTTGTTTTATATAGTTAAAATAACTGGCATCAAATTTGCATATGCCTAACTAATTACTAATTATATGAAACATAACCTTAAAAGAGATTTACACATGAGAAAAATAATAATAGCCACACTACTTAGCCTTGCATTTACCAGCGCTAATGCAAACATCATTTTTTCAGATGATTTTGATTCTGAAGCACCTAATTCAGGTTCAATTTTGAATTACGGTAGCTTCTCAAATCCTAGCTTCGCAAACTGGACCGTCTCAGAAGGCACAGTCGATTTAATTGCAAATGTAAACCAGTGGGGTATCTCTTGTGCTGGAAACTCCGGAAAATGCGTCGATCTCGACGGCTCTACGAAAGACGCTGGTACACTCTCAAGCAAGTACTTTACTTTAGCTGCCGGTAACTACATTTTGAGCTTCGACATCTCTGGAAACCAGAGAAATCGAAAAAGAGATACACTGGACTTCAGTTTAGCAGGTTTCGTCAATGAAACTATAAGGTTGAAGGGAACAAAAGACTTTAGAACGTTAAGCTTCTTCTTTACAGTTGGAGCTTCTAGTTACGGTAACATTGTCTTTAACCATAGAGGCAAAGATAACATTGGTATGATTTTAGATAACGTATCGGTCACTGAAGTAAATGCGCCTGGAGCTTTAGCACTTTTAGGTTTAGGTTTAACTGGTCTAGCAGTAAGACGTAGAAAACAAAAAAGCATTTAATATAGCTCGATCTTTTACTAACAATCAGAACTCAAAATTTCAATTCACCCCTTGTTTCTTGCAAGTATTGGATTGAGCACATTCAAAAAGCCCCAAGTTTAAAGCTTAATCTTGGGGCTTTTTGCTTTATTTTTGACATATTCGGAACTCCAAAATCACTAATACTTGCAGAAGTGTAAAAATTATCGACTGTTGCAATTTAAATACTAAAGTTAAAGATCTATAACCTGACACGAAGCACTAATTCAACAAAGTTCTACAATAGCCAAAGGTCGATAAAGAAAGCTGACTGAGAAGTTTTTGCGATCACTTGCGAGTCACGTTTTATTCAATCGTATGAGTATTGTTCGCTCAATGCCCCCCTTTAATCGATTTTTACGACAGACCCTTCATGCCCGAACTTGTCTTAGACAACTGAATGGTAATTGAAGTTTGTCGCGTAGCATGATTGAACTGCTTCGGACCAATACTTAATACGTTATATTTTTGAAAACCTTTAACATCAAAATAACCCATTTAACTAGAAAAGCCGACACTCTTAGCAATAGCCTTCTCAGTAATCAATATTAAATACCAGTATAAATCAGCAGTTAGGCCACTTAATCCTTATGTTCAGAGTGGTTTTGGACATTGTTGATACTATGAAGTCTCCGTAATAAATAGTATCCGCCCAAGCGAAGCTATTGCGGTCACTGCGAGCTCAGCCAAACAATTTCACCATCCAACGCGACTTCAATTTTGGGGCATAGGCTACCTACTCGACGCAATACTAAGAAATACATTTTCTCTTGTTAGGAGAACTCGTATGCGACAACGAATGTTTCTTTACCAATGGTTTATTAACCTAAGAAATTGAAGGCTGTCATTTCAGCGAAAAACAGCGTAATTCCCCCTAAATAAACATCAACCAGTTCTAAAAAACAGCTGTGACAAAGAGTAATACATAACGTTAATTCGAATTATGGTCTCATACGAGATTCCGTCTCTTCAATTTAGGTGTCGAAGAGTTTTACAATTCAATTAAAAACAAAAGTTATATTTATCTAACTTATTGAAATAAATCGTTTTATTTTTTTGGCGTTAAATTTGCAGTAAAACATTGATAGTCTGCTTGAGTAAGCAATGTTGTATCAATTTTTAATAAAAAAGTGCCAGACGCAGCAAACTGGCAATTTAAGACCCTCACCAGATTATCTTGCAAAATCGGCGAATGACACATCGCAAAAATGCTGCAAACCAAATATAATATAACGCTTGGCACTGATATTAATACTAACTTACACTTATTCCATCGTACTTCCGCAATCTCATTTAACAGTGATTCAGTCGTCTCATTGCATAATGCTTTACTAAAATGACCCACCATTACTATTCATCAAATTTATCAATTAACCCAAATTAAACAAAGTTCGCTGATACTTGAATATCTACTATGATATAAAATATCGCATTACGATTGCATATTTGTGGACGCCGACATTTTTTATGGCTACGCTTTTTATCAATCAACACTAAGGGACATCAGATGGACTTTTCTCATAACGCTAAAACGCAAGATTATCTCACTCGCATTCGCGACTTTTTAGACACGCACGTTGCCCCTATTGAAGACCAAGTTTATAAAGAATTGGCCGAGTTAAATCCAACGGCTGATTGGAAAAAGTGGAAAGTGCATCCTGCTATCGAACCTTTAAAGGAAAAGGCTAAAGCGGCGGGTCTTTGGAATCTATTCTTACCTGATGCAGAACTTGCACAGGGCTTAACTACACTAGAATATGCCCCGCTTGCTGAAGAAACAGGCCGTTATATTTTTGCACCCGAAATTTTCAACTGCAACGCGCCTGATACCGGCAATATGGAAGTGTTATATCACTTTGGTAATAAGCAGCAACAAGAAAAATGGCTAACGCCGTTACTTATGGGCGAAATACGTTCCGTATTTGGTATGACCGAACCTGATGTAGCGTCTTCAGATGCAACTAATATGGCCGCTAGCATTGTCTTAGATGGTGATGATTTAGTCTTGAATGGCAAAAAATGGTGGACGACAGGATTAGGTCACCCAAACGCTAAATTATGTATATTCATGGGGCTTTCAAACCCAGAAAACGACAGACACAACCAGCACAGTATGGTGCTTGTGCCACTGGACACCGCTGGCATTGAAATAAAACGCATGCTGAGCTCATATGGCGATTATGATGCTCCTTTCGGTCACGGTGAAATGCATTTCACTGACGTGAGAGTACCTAAAGAAAACCTGCTAGTCGGCATGGGTAAAGGCTTTGCAATTGCTCAAGGTCGCTTAGGCCCGGGCCGTATTCATCATTGCATGCGCGCTATTGGCACTGCTGAAAAGTCACTTGAATTAGCGATTAAACGTGGTTTATCACGAGTCGCTTTTGGCTCGCCTATTATTAAATTAGGCGGCAATGGTGAACGTATTGCTATGGCCCGAATGAAAATTGAACAGGCACGCTTACTTACACTTCAGGCAGCATGGAAAATTGACAATTTAGGTGTAAAAAATGCCATGGTCGATATTTCAGCTATTAAGGTTGTTGTGCCACAAATGATGCAAGAAGTTGTGGATATGGCTATTCAAATTCACGGTGGTGGGGGCATGTGTGAGGACTTCCCACTAGCTCGCTTCGCAGCCGGAGCGCGTGCACTAAGACTCGCTGATGGACCCGATGAAGTGCACATGAGCATGGTTACTCGCTTAGAGCTAAAGAAATACAAATAATGACGGATAAATTGATTGATAAAGCCGGCGCCGTTCGCCCTGGTGAAGAACTTCCAATAGGACCTTTAGTGGAATGGATAATCATTCACATTCCTGACTTGAAGGGGACTCCTAAAATCACTCAGTATTCTGGAGGGGCTTCAAATTGGACCTACTGCCTCGACTTTGAAAACAAGTCCGTTATATTGCGTCGACCACCAGCCGGCACCAAAGCCAAAGGTGCACACGATATGGGCCGCGAATATCGCTTACAAAAAGCGTTGCAAAGCGTGTATCCAAAAGTGCCTGAAATGCTCGGGTATACCGATGACGAGTCCGTTATTGGTGCCGAGTTTTATATTATGCAAAAATTTGATGGTGTTATTCCACGTCAAAATATGCCGCGAGACTTTACTATTTCAGCCCCAGACACCCGTAAGCTATGCGAATCAGCACTGGATGGATTGATCGAGCTGCATAATGTAGATTATAAAACGGCTGGTCTTACGCATATAGGCAAGGGTGAAGGTTATACGCAACGACAAATTTCCGGCTGGACGGAACGTTACCAAAAAGCTAACACATGGAATGTACCTAGTGGTAAAAAAGTCACTGATTGGCTTGCCAACAATATTCCTAGCGAAGAAAAAATTTGTATTACTCATAACGATTATCGCTTTGATAATTTAGAACTCAATGCTGATAATCCACAACAAATAATTGGTGTACTGGACTGGGAACTTGCTACGTTAGGGGACCCCCTAATGGACTTGGGCAACAGTCTAGCTTATTGGGTACAAGCCGATGATGACTGGCTAGCGAGAAACACAAGACGCCAGCCCACTCATTTGCCAGGCATGATGACGCGCAAAGAAGTGATTCAATATTACTGCGATAAACAAGGCTTAAAGACCGACGGTTTTGCTTTTTACGAAGTCTATGGTCTATTCCGTTTAGCCGCTATTGTTCAGCAAATTTACTATCGTTATCACCACAAGCAAACACGCAACCCCCAATACAAGCACCTTTGGGTATTTGTACATTACTTGCTGCATCGTTGCAGAAAAATCATTAATAATAATAAATAGAGAGTTTTATGTCAGCTACCCTTCGACAAAATATTTTAATTACCGGTGCTAGTTCTGGTTTAGGTAAAGGCATGGCGGTGTTGTACGCAAAAATGGGGCGCAACCTCGCTTTGTGTGCACGGCGCGTCGACCGATTAGAAACGCTAAAGGCTGAATTAGAAGAAATTAACCCAAACATCACCGTGCTTATTAAGTCGCTTGACGTTAACGATCATGACGCTGTATTTACTGTATTTAACGAGTTCAAACAGGAATTGGGTAGCCTTGATCGCATTATTGTTAATGCCGGCATGGGCAAAGGTGCCTCTATTGGTACTGGCTATTTCAAAGCCAACAAAGAAACGGCGATTACTAATTTTGTATCGGCAATTGCTCAATGTGAAGCGGCAGTGGCGATATTCAGAGAACAGAACGCAGGACACCTTGTTACTATTTCGTCAATTAGTGCCGTGCGTGGTTTTCGCCGTGCAATGACCGTTTATGCAGCGACCAAAGCTGCCATTACTTCGCTATCAGAAGGTATTCGCATTGATTTAAGACGCACGCCCATTAAGGTATCGACTATTCATCCGGGCTTCATTAGAAGCGAGATCAATGAGAAGGTAGAGAAAGTCCCTTTTATGGTTGACACCGAGACAGGCTGCAAGGCGATTTTAAAAGCGATTGAAAAAGAAGGCGGGAATAGTTATGTCCCAACATGGCCTTGGGCTATTCTCAATCCCATTATGCGCGTTGCTCCTTTGTCGTGGCTAGCAAAGATGAGCTAACACAACCTCAGCGCTTGCGCAGCTTCGGTTGCAAATGAAACTATCTTGTAATAGTGCTGACGGGTAGCATTGCATCGACAATAATAAAAAAAAGAGACTTCAATTTGCAAGATACGATGTTAACGCAAGTTTTATTGCCTGCTATCCTAGGTATCATCATGTTTGGTATGGGCTTAAGCTTGGTGAAAGACGACTTTATCCGTCTTGCAAAAGTGCCTAAAAGTGTTATTGCAGGCTTAACAGGGCAGCTCATTGTGTTGCCCCTATTGGCATTTACGCTAGTTACGGCATTCTCTGCACCGGTTGAAATTGCCATTGGCATAATGATTTTAGCGGCCTGTCCTGGTGGCACTACCTCAAATCTTATTAGTCATATTGCGCGCGCAAATTTAGCTTTATCGGTAAGCTTAACCGCAATTACAACCGTAATTTGTGTTATCACAACGCCTTTGCTTATTCAGTTTTCAATAAACCACTTCACGCAAACAGACGCCACTGAATTTTCACTCATTGGCGTTTCTATCAATTTAATTGTTCTTTTGTTAGTTCCTATTTCTATAGGTATGGTATTGCGTCATTTATTTTCAAAAGTAGCACGGCGCGCCGAACCCTTTTTTAGACACTTCTCAACGATATTCATGATAATGCTCATTATTGCCATTTCTTATCAGGAAAGAGAAATGATGCAAGCCTCTTTCCCTGATATTTTTTTTATTACGTTTAGTTTAAATATTGGTGCGACCATTATGGGTGTACTGTTAGCTCGCGCATTTTCATTATCGAAAAAAGATGGACTGACACTCGGTATCGAAATAGGCACACAAAACGCAACAATGGCAATGCTGATTGCTATCACATTTATTGAAAATAGCGCCTATAGCATAGCTGCCGGGATTTATGGCATTACTATGTATGTTGGTGCGTTTTTGTTAGTGGGTTATCATAAGTTAACTCTACCCCCCGCAGAGTAGAATCATTTTGGGAAGGTAAGCAGAAGAGTTATAGCCGCTGATTAATGTCAACGAGGCTATTCTAGACAAAGGATTCATTGGATTTTTTACTGCTCTGGGAAAAGCGGCTGTGCAGGAAGTTAACCGTCTCATTATCATCAGCGGCTTAAAAATCACAGTGATAGGCAGAGTAATGGTTCTTTGATGTCCACTATTAAGTAGCGTATGAGTCTAGTTCTTTGAGATTTCCAGAGGTTTATTTTAGAATTAACTAGTTGAAGTGGTAATCCCCCCTACGAAATCTCACCAATAATTGGCGAACATAAATGCGAGGGTAAATCAAAAGCATCGGCTACGCCGACAACTGCTCAAGAGGCTGCGCCACTGCTTTTCTACCTTTAAAGTTTCAGAATAAAATGGCTTGTTCGTGGGAAAATGGCGAGGACATCAGGTTTGGGTGCCGATCATTAATTAACATGGATGTCCTGTTAATTGCTTCGCCCACTAAGGTTATTCACTTCGTTCACTTATGTGCTTTGCACACGGCATCCATGCCTTTTTTCACACGAAATCCCTTTCGCCCGACTTACTTTTTTCCTACAGCAGCAAAAAGTAAGCAAAAAATACCGCTCGAGGGCAATGCTCTTCATCCGATTATTTTCCATATTGACATTTATTTTATATTCCTAAGGGAGTGAAAGTCGGTTATTTTTCTTCGATTAATCAACTGTTTCTACTTAGTAAGCCATTATTCTGGCTTGATGTGACCCAACTGATTGTGGATCGTGAGCGACAGGCTAGCGTGATTGTTTTATGAATATGTCAATTGCTTGATAGTGGGCAGGCCACACGTTTAATTACATTTAAGATCTAAATTGTTGTAAAAACAAACAAATCAAATATACATAACATTTGAAAATATTTAGAATGGCGATCTTGATAATTATGTTTAAAGCCTTAATTGTTTTCTTTAATATTTG
>JAWUVZ010000136.1:0-13696 GCA_034112105.1 Glaciecola sp.
ATTGGGGCGGTTTGCTGGCCTTTGAGTAACTTTAGGAAGGATCGTCTCGCTGCTTTCTTGTCTTTACGTTTCTAAACGAGCATATCAATTTCATCGCCATCCTGCTCGACTGCCCGCCAAAGATAATGCACAGCACCCTTGAGCTTTATAAATAGCTCATCAAGATGCCAGGTATCGCCTAATGGGCCTCGTTTCTTCCTGATTTTACTAGACTACATTTGACCAAATTTTTCACGCCAATTTCTGATAGTTTGGTAACTGACGGTAATGCCTCTTGCTGCCAGCAATTCTCCAATGTCACGAAAGCTAAGTGTAAATCTATGATAAAGCCACACAGCGTGAGTGATTATTTGGGGTGGATACCGATATCCGGCATAAATATGGGTATTTTTCATGCTCAGATTATTACATGCTTCTGAGTCAGCTTGTTTACTTGACAGTACCATTCAGACTTCTATGTTCGGCCTGCAGATGGCGTAACAGTGTTTTACCTTGCGCTGTTAAGACAATCAATGGATATTAACGATTCAGAAGAAATTAACGCCGTTATTAAAATTGCCTTAGGAATAAAACCTTAAATTTATATTATTATAACGTTTGTTAGCCCCCAAACAAAGGCGATCAAGGCCGTAATACTTAATAGTCCAAAATACGCAATTCCAACAACGGCGTACTTAACTACCGTCACAATATAACCCTGTTTATAAACACGCTTTTGCATGATGAATAAGTAAACAGGAATCCACGCCAAAAAGAAAATGGACACCACATGTAAACCTGTACCTGTCCATTGCCAACTAGCGCTTACCTGGTCTTGCATCATGTCGATAAATTCAAGTAACAATACAGTGATAAACACGAAGCTGTGGCTATGCAATGCTACGGTTAAATGTTCCATATAGAGCCGCTTAGACAATAAGTACGTTATTTTTAGAAGGCCCGCAAACAAAGGTAATAATAAGAACATTAATTGCGGTAAGGTATTGATTATTTGTTCTAACAAAGGACCGGTGTCACCTTCAAGCACCTTAGAAGCTTTCTCTTCTAATTGATTAACAACGTCGTTAAGCATCGCATTTTTTTGTGCCGATAAAATTGGCAATGAGAATGTGCCATCACTATTACTGCCAATAGACAGTAAATTTACTTTTTCTCCGTTTCTGACTTTGCCTAGTTGTAGGGTCAAATTAGAATAGCGCTCTTGGTCGCTTGCTAATAAGGGTTTACCTAAGTTGAATTGTTCATGCTCTAAATTAACAAGCTCTACAATAATCGCTTTACCAATTTTATTACCCTCACTGGCGAGGTCCGTTTTATAGCGTTTATATTTTTCTAAGTCTTGTTCAAGCAATTGCAGTGCTTCTGACTGAAGCTGCTGGTTTTGCACTTCTTTTGTTAGTAGCAAATCTCTTTTTTGCTCTAATTCACCAATATGAGTAGTGACTTGAGGAATCGTATTTTCGTCAATCCGAATATTAATAATACTCGCGTTTTCACTGACCGCGAAAAACTTCAAACTAATGAAAAAGATGATACTAATAAACAAATACAATCTTAAAGGCGGCACATAAAATACTCTTCGCCCGAGTATGTATTCATTGGTAAGAAAGCCTGGGCGAGTCAACAATGGCCATAGAGTGCGGCTTGCTCTAGAGTCGAAACTAAAAATATCGTCAAGCAAATGTAGCATCACTAACCAGAAATATTTTATCGTCGACTCTGAATCTTGCCCGCATTGGGCACAATAAGGACCATTCAATTGGGCTTTGCAATTACTACAAACAGACTGCTGGGCTTGTTCTACTGGCCTTGCAACTAGTTGCTTACCTTCTATTTCCGTGTCCGTCATGATGATGTAAACGCCCGATGCTTTTTTGTTTTAAAAATACTTTTAAATAAAAATTAAAATATATACACTAATAGGATCGCTACTTTACATCAAGAATAGACCCTAAGCTTGTTCTATACAACAGACCTAATACAAATGCTAAGTGCGCCTGCAAGCTCGGTTGGTTGAAGTTTAGAATTTATACATCCACATCGGTCAATTTCAGGAAATGACTAGTTGGCCTACAAAGTGCAAACGCGCCAAGCTGCAAATGAATATGGAGTCAACGAAGCCAATATGTGGGAAAAAGATGGTGAACTCGTTGTCATCAGTAGGCAAACCGTCGGAATATTTGACTGAATACTGTTTACTCAGGCTATTTGAAATGAATCAGGGTTGAATAGATGAATAATTTGTTCAACTTGATAATTAGTATTATCTAATGCTTCCTCGATATCATCAGTGTTGAGCTCCAAAGACTCGTAAAGATACGATGGTAGATGCGTTTCAAAATTATAATGATGTGAGAACGTATTAATAATAGAAAGCTCATAAGCTAGCTGCATAATACGAACGTCAAGAGATTCAGCCGCTGTATAATTGTGATGTTGCATGGCAACTGTGGATACAATTGAATCAGGCAGCATCCACTGTTGCCCTAATGCCGCTGAAACTTCAGCATAAGTAAAACCAAGCACATTGTATTGACATTCTTTAGGGGTAAGTTCCTTATCAAAACGCGTACAATCTTTGGCTATGTCCGGGGTCAGCTTTAAAACCACTAATTCACCAATGTTATGCAGTAGACCATTTACAAATAATCTGTCTGCATCTTTATTGCCTTTTAATAGACCCAAGTGTCTGGCTAGAATAGCGCAGCTCACGCTTTGCTCCCAAAATTTATCTAAATCGACAAATTGACTTTCCTCGTTACTAAACGCATTAGACAGCCCAAATACCAATGCATAATCATAAACCGCAGATGTCCCAATGACTTGGATCGCTCTAGTTAATTTATCGATTTTTCGTGGAAAGCGAAAAATTGCACTATTAGCAATTTTAAGAATATGAGCAGCTAACCCGGGGTCCGTTTGCACAACTGCTGATATGCTATTTGCGTCAGAGCGATCATCGTCTATTAACCTTTTAACTCTGACGGCCGTTTTTGGCACCGCGAACAGTTCCGAGACATTTTTTGCATATTCAATTGCGTTCATAATTTCCCTTTACACAGTTTAAATTCTTCTGCGCGTATTAATATAAATCAGCGTAAATACTATCGCACAAACTTTTACAAAAATATGTTCGCCCGCTACGCTATAATATTATTTACACTAATCTGCTTCTTACTTCAATGACTATCCATCGTATTGCACAAAAATTGGAGGTTAATTAGGTAGTATCGATCATTGTAATAACCTCGGTGCAACTTCTAATTGTAATTATATTCCCTTGCGTTTGGCTTTAATTTTGTAAATATAAATTAGAAGAATCAAAAGATTTAAAGTTTACAACGTATATACTTTAAAACTTTC
The DNA here is from genome assembly GCA_034112105.1 of Glaciecola sp. Taxonomy (GTDB): domain Bacteria; phylum Pseudomonadota; class Gammaproteobacteria; order Enterobacterales; family Alteromonadaceae; genus Glaciecola. The sequence goes on from JAWUVZ010000136.1 coordinate 3,364, forward strand.
GTGTGTTTTTGACACTTTTGTCGTGCGTTTAAAGATGCCAAAGTATAAAATATTGCTAACACGCTGAATTATATAGTGATATCATAGCACCGCGTACACTTATATTGATAGGCACAAAAGCCAGAATATAAATGCTCGAAAAGGTATTTAACAATGCAACTAGTTAAAAATAAGAAGTATTATGTCTGCAAATAAAACTGCTCTTCCGATCGTCTTTGTAGCCATTCTGTCTGTTCCATTAATGATTTTCAGTATCAATAATGCGGCGCTATATCTATCGTTTCCAGCCGAGGGGCTTGTTCCTTATGTGTCCATCACGCTGATGTTCATCATAATATTGAATTTGGCTATGCGACAAGCATTAACGATGTATGTAGCTAGCATAATAGGGCTTATCACCACCTTACACTTTTATATTATCCCGGGTTTAGAAGGTGCAGGTTACGACGCACAAGGTCCTACTGATACTAAACACCTTTTGTTGTCTTTCATTACTTTATTACCTGTCTTTGGTATCATTAAAATTCCGGCTCACAAAATACTGAAAAGCGTCATTTATCTGTTTGGTAGCTTGGTAACTTGGGGTTTTGTTAGTTTTGTTATAGCAAAATTAGACACGCCTTTGTTAAATATTACAGAACATGTGCTCAGTAGTATTGGAATGCAATCGCCCTTTGAAAACTTCTGGTTCTCGCCACTGCAGCTGCTATTAATTAGTATCAGTACAATAACGTTATTTATTTTATTTATTAAGTCAGTCCATCATATCTATTTACTCGCTATTTCCTCTCTAGCGGCTTTAGCTATTGTTTATATATCTTCATTAAGTATTGTTGCGTTCGCTATTCTAAGTAGTGTTCTTTGTCTAGTATCCGCTATCGTTAGTAGTCGAAACATGGCGTTCAATGATGAGTTAACAGGTATCCCAGGACGACGTTCACTGGCGCGATACGCAGATGAACTATCAAATCAATTTGTGGTTGTAATGATAGATATCGATTTCTTCAAAAAATTCAATGATAAATATGGACATGATGCAGGTGATGACGTGATTAAAGTGGTCGCCAGTAAAATAGCAAAAGTTGGAAATAGGGCCCGAGCTTTTCGATACGGAGGAGAAGAATTCACCCTAATATTCGATGGTGATCTGATTGACGATGTACGAGAAACAGTCGAAGATTTGCGCGTACAGATAGAATCATATCCTATGACGATTCGTACTAATACTAGACTTAACAAATCAGCATCTGAGTCAAAAAATAGAAGACACTCACCAGTGAAAGAGGACATTGTAAAAATCACCTGTAGTTTTGGTATTGCAGAGAGCTTACTTGGTAGTAAAGATTTTAAATCCACTATTAAACGAGCCGACTCCGCATTGTACAAGGCAAAAAAAGGTGGACGTAACTGTGTTAGAACAGTCGAATCATAAAGTTCTATTTGTTGGTTTAGTATGGCCCGAGCCAACCTCTACTGCAGCTGGACAGAATATCCTCAGCTATATAGATTTATTCATTGCCAATGGCTACGAAGTCACTTTTGCTTGCGCCGCTGACAAGTCAGTGCATTCAGCCCCCTTATCCTGTATGGGTGTAAAAGAGCAGCCAATTACCTTAAATAACAGCAGTTTTGATACTTTTGTAAAACAATATGCACCAGATATTACTATTTTTGACCGCTTTATTAGTGAAGAACAATTTGGATGGCGCGTTTCTTCGGCTGCACCATGGTGCATGAAAATACTAGATTGTGAAGACCTACATTTTTTGCGTGATGCTAGACACCAAGCATATAAAGATACGACTAAAAACAACCTTAATGCACTTACACCAGAACAAACTAACGCCTATTTATATAGTGACCTTTGTAAGAGAGAATTAGCATCAATTTTACGTTGTGATCTCAGTATTTTACTCTCTAATTATGAATACCAATTGCTCACAAAAGTCTTTGGTATACCGAAGACTCTGCTCCATTACTGTCCTTTTTTATTCCCTGAACAAGCCATAAAACCGGCTAAAAACTATGAACAGCGAATTGATTTTATCAGTATCGGTAGCTTCAGGCATGCGCCAAACTGGGACGCTGTACTCACCCTAAAACAAAAAATTTGGCCTGCAATACATCAAGCTCTACCGTCCGCATTCTGCCATGTTTACGGGTCTTACTTAACACCGAAAGCAAAGCAACTTGAAAACAAACAACAGGGTTTCTTGGTGCATGGTTACGCAAAAGACGCACAAGAGGTTATTGGTAACGCCAGAGTTTTACTGGCACCGTTAAATTTTGGTGCTGGTATTAAAGGAAAGTTAGTAGATGCGATGCAGTGCAAAACACCATCAGTTACCACAGAACTTGGGGCAGAAGGATTACTCCCTTCTCTTGAGGACGACAATAAGCTTGACGAAGATAATAAATCGTCGGAGCAAAATATTTTATGGCCGGGTGCTATTCAAAACATCCAATCATCAACCGACTCTTTTATACAATCGTGCATCACACTATATGCAGATGAGAACATATGGAGCCTGGCCAGTAATCGCAGCAAACCGCTATTTTCATCAATATTCAACTATAAGAAACAATCCAAGCAGTTAACGCAGTGTATTCAGCAAATTAGTGCAAATTTAACAAAACATCGTCAACAGCACTTTTTAGGACAGGTAATACAACATCATACAATCAATAGCACGAAATACATGAGCCAGTGGATTGAAGCTAAAACGCGGTTAAAACAAAATCAACACTCAGCTTGAGCATCAGATTTTATTATGTATTGCTAACTTGGCTTTTATCGCTGTGATCGCATTTTGAATCCCGTCTTGTCTGCCGACACTAAAAAAAGGGGTTAGATTTAACTCTGTCAGGTATCCAAAATAATCGAAACAGGCAGCAGCTGAAGTGTGTTTTGGGCCACTGCGATTGTTGGTCAAGGGGATATTTAAATGCCTTACTTTCTCTAAGAGAAGGGCGAGAATGCCTCTAATGATTTTACTTTGGGAGTACGCACACAGTTGGTCATTATAGTATGCAATCCATAAATTAGACTCACACCCAAATACTGCATTTTCATGCAAGCGCATTTCAACAGGCAGTGAATTAAGGTCTTTACTTGCCAATAGTAACTGACGATATTGATTATCCCACCCTTTCGCTTGTTTTATATTAAATGAAATCGGCAATGCCTCACTAACCTTACCAACAGTGCTGTTGTCATTGACATGGTTAATTGAGTTAGCATTATTTTTTTTGTCGGTGAGTGGGTTAATATTTTGTTGTTTTGACTTCAGTATCAATTGAGAATAAGCACTCTCGTCTAACTCCGCTAGGGCGTTGTCTAAGGCGCACAAAAAGTACTGAATATCCTGCTCAGTGGTGTAACAACCTATCGAGACTCGCATGGTGCCAGTAATATTTAAAACATTCATCAATGGCATTGCGCAATGATGTCCTACTCTGACCGCTATATTTTTTTGATATATTAATGTGGCCACATCATGTAAGTGATGATTGTTAAAAACAAACGAATGCAACGCAATTGAGCAGCCCAGTATTTCTTGACCTGCATTTTGATTACGCTGGTTAGCTTGGGATGGGTTGCATGCCAAAACATTCCCTAGTAAGCGTATGTCATCTCGTTTTTCTAAACCCTCTCTAAGCAACCTAAACAATAATATTTCATGTTGTTGAATACTCGCCATATTTGACTTCAAAAATGTAGCGGCTGCGCCTAAACCAATAACTCCTGAAACATTAGGTGTTCCACCTTCAAACTTTAATGGCGAAGCTTGATACTCGGCTTCAGTAAATGAAACGCGTGTTATCATTTCGCCCCCCAATCGCAGTGGTAACAATTCATTTAATAAACTACTTTTTCCATACATTACACCGACACCGGTCGGGGCATACATTTTGTGTCCACTAAACACATAAAAATCACAGTCAATTGCGGTAACATCGACAGGCATATGGGCGATAGCTTGGGTTCCATCAATGATAGTCAATATGTTTTGCTGATTTGCTAAACGACAAACCTCTTTTACCGGATAAATATTACCTAGTGCATTCGAAACATGAGCCATTGCTAAAATAGCAACATCTGAGTTCAGTTGTTTCACAAATGCGGCATATTCAAGTTGAGTAAATTGGCCCTGTTCTGAAATATTGACTACTTCAATACTCAGACCAAGCCTTGCCGACAATCGCTGCCAAGGTAAAATATTGGCATGATGCTCACTGGCCAATATCAATATTTTATGGCCAGCTATCATATGCTGTTGCAGTCCTGATGCAATTGTATTAATAGACTCTGTAGCACCGCTATTGAACACAATTTGTTCGTTAGAGGAACTATTAATAAGTTGAGCGGTTAAATCGCGCGCTTGCTCATAGAGCAAGGTCGCATCATTCGCAATTGCATAAGCACTGCGATGAACCGTAGCGCTCGACAAACAATGATAGTCATTTACTGCTTGAATTACCGATTGATGTTTCTGTGTAGTTGCAGCACTATCCAAATAGACCTGTTCAGGTTTGTTTGTAAAAAATGGAAATTGATTTTTGAACACGTAAACCCTTCCGATGGTTTGGTTAATTTTAAAATACTCAATCAATGTTAAACCGATCACAGTATAATAACGGTATTAAGTATTAATTTCCCAATGATTAAAGAGAATAATAACAAAATGAAAATTGTTTTTTCCAATATCCCTTCTATTTATGTGCTGCGTCACCCGTTGCAAACACTTATAAATAAACAGCAATACCTCACTCGCCCAATTTGCAAACCTGTTTAGAGTGCGCATGACTGAATTACAAATATTAGGAGCGATAGCCAGCATCATAGGCTTAGCTATCATCATTAGAAATACTGATTTTAAGCAACTAGTCAATGACAGTGCTTTTCAACACCGTTTTTTTGGTGCCAGCGCAGCCGTGTTCGTCCTTTGGATTTTTCGCGTAGGAATAGTAGATGAACTGCAGGTCCACTTCATTTGGCTAACCTCACTGGCTCTTATATTAGGATTTAGATGGGCCATTATATCGTCCAGTTTAGTCTTACTGGGTATGACTATCACTGGTTATGAGAAATTCTCTATGTTAGGCATTAACTGGTTGTTAGGTACATTACTCCCGATCTCCGTAACCTATGCCATTTTCAGTTGGTCATTTCACAAGTTACCTAAAAACCTATTCGTTTATATTTTCGTGTGTGCATTTTTCCCTGGGGCAATCACGGTTTCGTTAAAAATCATTGCGATGGCAGGCTACTTTCAATTAGATACTGATTTGGGTTGGGACGTTATTTTTAATAACTACGTGTTACTAATTCCCCTGCTGCTATTTTCAGAAGCATTCTTTAATGGCTTCACCATAACATCATTGGTCATACACAAGCCCCAATGGGTTTATACCTTTCATGACAAATTTTACATAGATGGTAAGTAGAAAATTTGTTTAACTGCAATGCAAAAAAACGACAATGGTTTGTTAAAAACCATTGTCGTTCTCTTTATTAACAGCGTATTTATTAACAGCGTATTTATTAACAGCGGGTTTATCAACAGCGTGTTTATCAACACCGCGTGTATTGATAATACCTCAACTGATAACTTTGCCAGTAATACCTTAGCTATAACGAATAAAAATCGTTCAAAAACAACATGTTTTTTATGTTTTAGTCAAAAATAACATCTAGGATATTAGATAACTCTGACTTACCTTCCCTAATTTCTTCTTTTGTCAAACCAGCAAGTTCATGCGGAAAAACTAACCATTCGTCACTTTCATTGACATAATAGTCTGGCACGATACTCGTTTTGTTATTGTTTGGTTTGTACCAAGGGGTAGCAATCCTAATTTCTTTCGGTGTATTTAAGCGCATCAGTGCTTCAATTTGCTTAGTCAATGCTTCTACACTGCGTCCCGAATCAAACACGTCATCAACAATCAATAAGCTGTCACCGGCGTTTGCGTTCTCAATGAGATAATGAAGACCGTGTACTTTAATCTCTTTTGCTTGTTTGTTAATACCGTAATACGACGATGTTCTAACAGCAATATGGTCTGTCGGCGTATTTTTGTATTCGAAAAACTCTTGAACTGCGATCCCTATTGGAGCTCCGCCTCGCCAAATTCCAATAATAAAATCAGGACGGAATCCATCGTTAAAAACTTTAGCCGCTAGGCGAAAACTGTCTTCTAGTAGCGATTGTGAGCTGATGTAATTTTTACTCAAAATGTAAATTCTCTTTCTAGGTGTAAATAAATTGAATAATTGTGCATGGACACTAGTTTACTAATAACTAGTCACTTGATTTTGAAACAAACAATTCAGCCATCACAGATTAATATTGATTATAGCGCCTATTGAGTTTGTAAGCTATTTGCAGGTTTAATAGATGCCGCTTTGTAAGCCGGATAGAGGGTAGCAAGTATACAAAGGCCGAGTGAACCGGCAGAGATTATGATAATTTCAGACAGTTTCATTTCAATAGGCAAACCGGAGCCATCAGGACCAAAAGCGAGACCTGAACCGAGAAAACCTAAAATATCGTTCAAGAAAAACACCAACAGTAAGCCAATTGCAACACCCGATATGACTCCTTTAATACCATTAAAAATGCCATTAAGCACAAATATCAGCATGACATCTGTTGGCACTAAACCTTGCGTTTGCAGTATAGCAATATCATGGGTTTTTTCAGTGACTACCATTACTAATGCAGAGACTATATTGAATGCTGCCACTGCAATAATTAGAAAAAGCATTAATGACATCATGTTTTTTTCCATACCGACTGCATCGAAAAGAGGTCCCTGTCTCTCGCGCCATGTTGTATATTTTTGACCTTGTTTGTCCAGTTCATCCACGACAGCCTGATATTGAAAAGCATCATTCAAATACAAGCGCGTTCCTGCAAAAGCCAAATCTCGTTTGCGTGACAGCTTCGCAACATCATTTATGTTCATCAGCATTACTTTATCGTCAGCTTCTGAATCTAATTGAAACATACCAGCAACTGTCACTAGGCGCTGACTCGGCATTCGTCCTAGCGGACTATAAGTGCTCGCAGACGGACTAATTACGCGCAGTCGTTGACCAATAGAAACACGCAATTGGTTAGCAAGCGACTGGCTGATGAGCACATTAAAGCTGCCGCTTTGCAAGGCATCCCATTCACCGGCAATTACGTTTTGAGCAATAATAGAATGGCGTTTTTCCGCAGAAGTATCGATACCTTGCAAAAATACCCCTTTAATTAACTTACTTGATTGCACAATGACTTCTTGTTCCACAAAATCTGTACTTGCTAGAACCTGCTCCTGCAAAGATTGCGGCAGCAATATAGGCCCTTTATTGTCCACTACGATATGCGGTAAAATACCTAAAATATTCTTTTTTAATTGCCCTTCTAGGCCATTCATGACCGAAAGTACCACAATTAATGAAGCAATTCCAAGTGCAATCCCAACCACTGAGAACAAGTTGATAAAAGAAACAAAGCTGCGTTTATTAGATGTTTTCGAATATCGTAAACCGATAAAGGCAGAGATAGGCAAAGCCGGGAGTAAGGAAAAACGCATAAGCTTATTTTTTGCCCTATGGTGACTCGCAGAGTTAGTATTGAACCGAGCTCAACGTTATTTAATTAATATAAAGACAAAGGATCGCAAACCAGAGTGAAACCTGAGTCGTTTTTTGGTAGATTAGCAGTTGTCGTCCTATTGGACTTATGTAAAGTAAGTCCAATTTAACTCTCGCACTGCCTTACAAAAGCAGAAAACCGCTATCGACATGGTTATTATAAACATCTAATGTCAGATAGTAACAATTTATACTAAAAGATTAACAACTCAGAAGACAGCGTCACATTAACGAAATTTTTGCATAGGATATTGCATTTGAACTCATTAGAAGATAAAAAAAAGAGATTTGCGTCATTCTTTTTAATCAATCACCCAACTAAAGTTAATATAAGTGTGATTGACTCAAAGCAAGCAACGCAATCAATGGCGGAATTTGAAAGTGAGATGCCTTATGCATTTAGAATTGCTTCAGAATTATCCGAAATTGAATCACAGGCACTAAAACCGCTGCGCTCAATGGGTGAGAAGCTCGAAGGCTTAGTTACTTATCTGCAGCTGCAATCGCGTAAGATTGATCTCATGATGTCGTATATTTTAATCCAACAAGACGATGAAAATAAACGTTCTGAAGCATTGAAATTCGGTGGAGGTGGGTTAATTGTGAGCCACACATCACCCATCAAAATAGGCGTTGCAGTGGAAGTAAAAGTATTTCTGGAAAAGGAAGCTGCTGCCATTTTTTGTTTAGCTGAAGTGATTGACGTAGAAGTGATCGATGATCTTTATCACGTCAGTTACGTTTATACGCACATTCGCGACCAAGACCAAGAATTGCTTGTGAGGGCGAGCCTACATTTGCAAACCAGTCAATTACGCAATAATCGTTAAACAACCATAGAGAAACAATTAAGTAGTATGTCTAATCTATTTTCTGTGCCTTTACCAAAGGCAAAATCATTGAATAACTCCAATGTTATTGATCATATTCACTGGGGTGAGCTAAAAGGCGCAAGCCAAGCACTCAGCATTGCTAATGCGGCCAAACAACACAGTGGACCTCTGTTAGTTTTAATAGAAGATAGTCCGAGTGCGATTAAACTAGAAAAAGAACTTGCTTTTTTTCTGCGTAATCAAGACGTTCATGTCCAACTTTTTCCGGACTGGGAAACTCTTCCCTACGCTGGCTTTTCGCCTCATCAAGATATTGTTTCGCAACGTTTAGAGACACTTTACTTACTCAGCAAAAAACAACCAGGCATATTTATTGTGCCAATCAACAGTCTTTTACAGCGTTTAGCGCCAGTCGAATATGTTGGTCAACATCTGATGTATTTAAAAGTTGGCGAAACGATTAATACCGATGAATTTAAACGTAAACTTGAAAAATCGGGGTACTTGCATGTTAGCCAAGTAATGACCCATAGTGAATTTTCGGTACGTGGCAGTATTATTGATTTATTCCCCATGGGTAGCGATCAACCTTTTAGAATTGATTTGTTTGATGATGAAATAGATTCAATTCGTTATTTTGACCCCGATACCCAGCGAGGGTTAGACGAGACGAAAGAGATACGTTTACTGCCAGCTAGAGAGTTTCCGACAGACAAAGAAGCGATAACCCGATTTAGAGAACGCTACCTCGATAAGTTTGAGCGAAGTAATACCGCTGACAAAGAATCTATTTTCTATCAGGTAAGCAAAGGAACAATGCCCAGCGGTATAGAATATTATTTACCGTTATTTTTTGAAAAAACATCCACCTTATTTGATTATTTAAATGACGATGCTCTAATGATCTACTACGGCGATTTGAATAAGGCGTCTGACCGATTTAATAAAGATTTGTTGCAACGTTACGAGCAATATCGCTACAACTTAGCGAGGCCATTGTTATCGCCCATTGATTTATATCTTGATGCGAATGAATTACTAACTCGACTCAAACAGTGGCCTAGTGCTCAGCTACTAAGTGACTCGTTACAAAAAAAAGCAGGTAAATATAATTTTGATTGCCGCCCTATTGACGGTATTGGCATTGACTTAACCGCAACAAATCCTTACCAAGCAATTCAGGCAGAAGTAAAAAAAGCTAAAGAAAAAGGTAAAAAAGTCATTTTTTGTGCTGAATCACAAGGCCGCAAAGAAAACTTAATGGATGTTTTACACAAAGCAAAAATATATCCAATTAACAGCCCTACTTTTGACGCCGCATTAGAGGAATCCACACATTCTGTTTTCATTTGTGTCGGCATGGTCGAAAACAGTTTCGAATTTGCAGATAAAAACCAAGCGTTTTTATTCGTTACAGAAACACAACTACTCGGCCATAAGGTTAGCAAAAGGAAATTAAAAGCCAAACGCAAAGCACCCGATGAAAGTGCCATTGTTAGGAATCTTGCTGAACTAACTGAGGGCCAGCCGGTAGTCCATATTAACCACGGTGTAGGTCGTTTTCTTGGCTTAAAAACATTAGATGCCGGCGGTGTAGCTACTGAGTATTTATCGATTGAATACGCTAAACAAGCCAAATTATATGTACCTGTATCCAGTTTACATCTAATTAGCCGCTTTAGTGGCGGAGATGCGGACCATGCGCCGTTGCATAACCTAGGTAACGATACTTGGACAAAGGCTAAGCGCAAAGCGGCGGAAAAAGTAAGAGATGTCGCTGCCCAGTTATTAGACGTATATGCTAAACGAGCTGCCAAACCAGGTTTTGCCTATCCTATTGAATGGAGCGAAT
>JAWUVZ010000137.1:0-10750 GCA_034112105.1 Glaciecola sp.
TCAAATAGGCAATCGTGCAGAAATTATTCAACGCTTGAAACAGAATTTGGATGACTTATACGTTTTTAGTAATCCGCCAATAGAGCTAGATATTACAACGGACTTCCTAACTAATAATCCGCTTGTAGTTATAGCAAAGCAAGGTCATCCGCTAAAGGATAAAAAAAGCCTTTTATGGGATGAGTTATATAGTGAACGTTTACTCATGCGTGAAAATGGGTCTGGCACGCGGTATGCGATTGAAGCATTCTTCAAACAAAATGGAATAAAAATGCAAAGTCCGATTACCATTGCTAGCAACGAAGCGATAAAAGAGTCGGTTATGGCTGGCTTGGGTATCGCCATTATTAGTCAACATGCACTCAATCATATGGCCCCTGGTAATCTTATCGAATTGTCAGTAAAAGATTTTCCAATACCTAATAGTTGGTACTGGGTTCTACCTAAAGGAAAGCACGTTTCAAATACGGCAATGGCTTTTCGAGAGCATGTGACAAAAGGATTGTCTTCACAAAAAGCCTAAAGCTTATTGTTAAAATGATTTATTGATACGAAACCCAAAGGTGTGGTCTCGAGCCCCATCAGATATGCCTGCTAAATATCTAACGTGATAGTTAAAGCTGCCATATGAACCACTCAGGGTTGGGCCCATTTGATGATTTTGGCTGTCAAACGAGCCAAAATGGCCGACACGTCCGAGCACATTATAAATTTCTAGTCCGACGTTAAGTCCATTATCTAACTTTTTGCCTATGCTAGAGCGTGTTTCAATTGCAGTGCCATTGAAAGCACGGTCACTCCCAAACTCCCAAACACCGACAATAATGCCTCTAACTACTATTCCATTCTCAAGGTTCCATTGGTTTGTCCAATGCATCGCAAATGATTCGGGATTGTCACTGCGCCGTTGACGAATATCGAAACGAACACCGCTTGACCATTCGCCATCCTTTTCTTTCTTTTTAAAATTATAGAGCAACTCAGCGCGTGAATAATCATACTGAAAACTACCCCGGTCTCTATATTGAACAACCAGTCGGCCTCTTATTTTGTCGTTGAAAGATTGTTGATAATGCAGTCGATAAGCCCATTGATCTTCTTCACCGTCTTGCTCGTTGGGTGATAAAGAAAGGCGAAGTTGCATACTACTTTCACCTTCGTTTACCCCAGGGCCATGCACACCAGCAGTGCTAGATGCGCAGGGGGCGCTAGCTAAAAGTATGAAAAGAAAAAAGGCAGAGTAGCTAAAGTAGTTGTTCAATCTTATTACTCCAAGTAATTAAGTTTTTATGAGTTCAGTTGACCGCTAAATGGGTTGTATGTTGAAACAATTGCTAAATAACTCAACAGTGAATAACTTCAAAGTGGGTAACTAATAAATTGTATTATGTAAAAAACTGATAAATTGATAATCCCCAAACTAAAACTGCTAACAAAATTGCGGTGAATACGCCGGCAGAGCCTACGTCTTTCGCCCTGCCAATAAGTTCATTATATTCAGGAGTCGTCGCATCAGAGATTGCTTCAACAGCAGTATTAAGCAATTCCGCAAATAATAAAAATAGCAAACAGCCAACGAGTATAAACCCGTGTGTTAACGATTGTGCAATATACAAGCTTGAAGGGCTCAACAGCGCGGCAATAACCGCATATTGCCTAAACCCCGATTCATACCTCCATGCTGCTTGGTAACCTTTTAGCGAACATAAAATAGCGCGAGGTAAGCGCTTCATTCCAGACTCATTCTTACCAATATTCGGTGTGTTTTTGTGCATACTATTAGTACCAAGTTATTGAGCAAAACCAACGAAATTGAAGCCAGCGTTATTCATCACCTATCGTTTCTTATATTTCGACTTACGTGGTTTTGTGTCTGTTTGAGCAACATCTGCACTAGCCGTTTGCCCACCTTTGATATTATGCGGTTGGTTATCGCTAAAGCGTGTTAAACCTTGTTGATGTTTAGGTGTTTTTGAATTTTTACCTTTGGCATACGCTTTGTTAGCAGAGCGTTTAGCAAATTCTTTTTGTTCGTTACCTTTAAGCTCACCCCGGCTCTCAAAAGGTACCAAACACGTCGGTCCGTTGCCGATAAGATGTGGCTTACCCATTTCAATCAGTGTTTTACGTAACAATGGCCAATTTGCAGGATCGTGATAACGCAAAAATGAACGGTGTAATCGACGATGAATTTCACCTTTAGGTACTTCAACAATTTCGCTTTTATGATCCACTTTATGGATCGGGTTTTTATTTGTATGGTACATCGTCGTGGCATTAGCCATAGGCGACGGATAGAAGTTTTGAACTTGATCTAGCTTGAAGTTACGCTCCTTTAACCACAATGCAAGATTGAGCATGTCTTCATCATTCGTCCCTGGGTGAGCGGAGATAAAATAAGGGATAAGAAATTGTTCTTTACCCGCCTCTTTTGTGTACTTATCAAACATTTCTTTGAAACGGTCATAAGTACCCATACCAGGCTTCATCATTTTGTCCAACGGCGCTTTCTCGGTATGTTCAGGTGCAATTTTTAAATAACCACCAACGTGATGCGTGACTAATTCTTTCACATAATTAGGGTCTTCAATAGCTAAGTCATAACGCACGCCAGAGGCAATCAGTACTTTTTTCACACCCTCAACATTTCGGGCTTTCTTATACAATTCAACCGTTGGTGTCTGATCGGTGTCTAAGTGCCCACAAATCTCAGGCCATACACACGATAATCGACGGCACGTTTGCTCCGCTTTCGGGCTTTTGCAGCGCAATTTATACATGTTCGCAGTTGGGCCACCGAGGTCTGAAATAACGCCAGTAAAACCGGGAACCTTGTCGCGTATTTGTTCTATTTCACGAATGATAGATTCTTCAGAACGACTTTGAATAACGCGTCCTTCATGCTCAGTGATAGAGCAGAATGTGCAGCCACCAAAACAGCCACGCATAATGTTTACCGAGGTTTTAATCATATCGTAGGCAGGAATTTTTAATTTCCCATAACTCGGATGGGGTATACGTGCGTAGGGTAAATCGAAAATGGCATCCATTTCTTCTGTTTCCAGAGGAAATGCGGGTGGATTTATCCAAATAATACGGTCACCGTGACGCTGCGCTAACGCGCGAGCACAACCAGGATTAGTTTCTTGATGGAGTATTCTTGATGTATGCGCGTAATGGGTTTTTTCCGCTCTTACCACATCGTATGGAGGCAGTAATACGTAGGTTTTTTCCCACGGTTTGCGACGAGTTGTTTTAGAAGTGAAAGGCTGTATTACAATAGGTTTTGCTTTCTCAGCGTCGATAGCGGCCTGTTTTTCTTCTTCACTTTGAATTGCGCACTTGTCCTCTATCATTTCATAAGGACTCGTAAGCGCTTCAATTTTGCCTATGGTATCGACATGAGTTGAGTTAACACCTTGCCAGCCAGGAAGCGCCTCTTTTCGAATAACAGCAGTGCCTCGAATATCTTGCATCTGGTCAATTGTTTCACCAGCGGCGAAGCGAGATGCCATTTCAAGTAGTGGTCGTTCGGCATTACCAAACATAAGCATGTCGGCTTTTGAGTCAAATAACACCGAGCGTTTTACTTTATCCGACCAATAATCGTAATGCGCTATGCGACGCAAACTAGCCTCAATACCACCTATAATAACGGGTTTCTTATATGCTTCTTTACACCGTTGAGTATAAACGGTTACCGCGCGGTCGGGGCGTTTCCCGCCGATGTTACCGGCTGTGTATGCGTCGTCATGGCGAAGCTTGCGCTCTGCTGTGTATCGATTGATCATCGAATCCATATTGCCAGACGTAACGCCGAAGAATAGGTTAGGTTCACCCAACTGCATAAAGTCGTCTTTTGAATGCCAATCAGGCTGCGAGATAATACCGACGCGATAACCTTGCGCTTCAAGTGTGCGGCCAATAACAGCCATACCAAAGCTTGGATGATCAACATAAGCGTCACCTGTCACAATAATAATATCGCAGCTATCCCAGCCTAACTCATCCATTTCTTTGCGTGACATAGGCAAAAATGGTGCAGGGCTAAAACAAGATGCCCAATATTTTGGAAACGAAAACAATCCTCGTTCAGCCTTCATTCTTGGGGTTTCTGATTTTCTGGAAGAGGGCTTGATTGTTATCGGGTCGGTTGGCATATCTTTCTCTGTATTATAGTAAATTGCTAATGAATGCGTTGTTTAATGCTGAATAGGGTATGCGCTAAATCGCGTGTGAGCAGTATACCAGAGAATTTTTGATTAATATCCAGAATACGTCGAATGGGTTTTTGTGCATTTTGAAATGGAAGGCAGTCCATAAATAAAAACAGACTTATTGATTGCTCAATCACTATAAAACTAGCGATTTTTGGTTGCAGAGTAGCAACCTACCTATTGTCTTATCCAGGGTGTTAACAAAACCACAAAATCAGTGAGGCGCTATGTTGGTGGATATTTTATCTAATATTGCCGAGAAAACCCCGTGATCAAAGCAAAGCGATGTCGCAGGGTAATTCACAAGCGCTTTACATAAACTAATTCAAATAAAGTCTTCAAGGAAGCTCTTCAAACAAGCTCTCTAAATAAGCGCTTCAAACAAGAAGTGCCTTCGCTTTCATTTGTTCATAAAAAGGCATAACTTCATCAACAACAGCTAGTTGCGCAGGTGTTAGATTCAATGTTTGGTTTTTAGCTTCAGCAAAACCTGTTGATTTATTAACACTGTGATACCAATGTTCAGCCCAAGCGCCGTCACTGTCTCGTCTTCCGGCTGGCCAATTAAGCATGGCATGTTTCGTTGCTTCTTCGCATTCAATATTTAAGGCTGCGCACATAGCGGGAATGACTTTTTCTGGGGTATTTAATACAGCCATCGAATCAACAATCGGAATATTTTGCCCGGTTAATTCACAAATGGCTTGATATAGCTCGAACTGACGCTTTATACCAATGTCTTCTGCGCAGCATTCGCCGCGGCTATTAGTGTAGGAATTGACAACGAAAGCAGGATCACGAATTAACATGCAATGACGTAAATTTTTGGTCCAATGCAAGTCACAATTTTCCAGCATGTGCTGTGTCATGTGCTTTTGATACTGCAGTGGCCGGTCACAAAAACCTTCGCTCATGTTTTTAGCTACTTCTTCAAAACTGGTCGGTTGTGACGCCAAAACTTCGTCAAACATAGGGTGTGGACTTTGAGTTTTATGCAAATAATAGGCATAAAAGGGCTCGTCTACAACGCGACAATCGGGTCTGTTTTCCCAGCTTCTCATCATCGCGGTTGAAACATTGCGTGGCCCGGACCACATTGCAATTCTTACCGTCATTCTCTTCTCCTGTTTTTGCTCTAGCTCTCAATAAGCTCCAGCTCCCAATAAGCTCTAGCTCCCAATAAGCTCTAGCAGCTCTGCGCCGCATGGTGTTGCTCAATTAGATTAACGTAAAGCTTCTCAAGGTGTTTGGTAACGGTATGCGAGCCCTCACCAATTTTTCGGCCATCTACTTCTGATACAGGTGTTAAGCCAGCGAATGTACCAGTAATAAATGCCTCATCAGCTGCATATACGTCGGCTAGGGTGAAGTTTTTCTCATATACGGGAACGCCATTATTTTTACAAACGTTGATCACGTTTCTGCGGGTTATTCCATCAAGGCAGAAATCACCACTGGAGGTCCACACTTCGCCATCACGCACAATAAAGAAATGCGTAGAATTACAGGTAGCAACAAAGCCATGAGGGTCGAGCATTAAGGCTTCATCTACTTGCGCTTTAGCAGCTTGAATACAGGCAAAAATACAGTTGAGTTTGGAATGTGTATTAAGTTTTGGATCTTGCACGTCAGGGTATCCTCGCCTCACATGAGAAGTGAATAACCTAACCCCATCGCCTTCTGCGAGGGCTAAGGCCTTTTTATGTTCAGCGATAATAACAATGGTAGCAGGCGAAATCGTTACTCGTGGGTCTTGATAAGGTGTGGCCTTTATCCCTCGGGTAACCATTAAACGGACGTGCACGCCATCATGCATATCATTGGCATCGCACGTGTCGTAAATACGTTTAACTAAGGCGTCTTTACTAACACCAATATCCATGTCGAGGGCTTTAGCACCATCGTATAAGCGACGCATGTGTTGTTCAATAAAGGCAAGGTAACCTTTATGCAGCCTAATGCCTTCCCAAACACCGTCACCTAAAATAAAGCCACTGTCGAAAACTGATATTTTGGCGTCTGCTCTAGGAAAAAGCTCATCATTGATATTGATTAAGATGGTTTGATTACGCGGATCGTCTTGGTACTGATGAGTGCCTTTCGCCATTTTTTGATACCTATATTAATAGTGGATGTTACGAAGCTAGCAGTGTCTTAATGCCTCGTATTATAATTTTCGTTGCGTTTCAAGTTTGTAAAAAACAAAACATAGTTGCAATAAGGTAGTCAAAATCTTTACAAATTGAAATACTTACATAAATAAACTTTTATTTGATGAGGCGCGCAACTATAGTAACCGTCTTTGTAAATTATTTACTGTTACTTACTTAGCATTAACCAATAGGAAAAGTCATGTTATCGATAAAGCATTTATTGAGTCTGTTTGTTGTCTCCTTATTTTTGGGCGGTTGCGCTAGTTACGACTATCCAAGCCAAGTTAACATTGGTGATACCATGATCGAAGCTTCTGGTGAGAGTTTAGACGGAGATGTTATTGCTATTCCAAAGGATTTTTTGGGCGAGCAAACACTCTTATTATTTGGTTATGTTCAGGATTCTCAGTTTGATATTGACCGTTGGTTAATTGGCTTAGACATGACTGAAACGCAAGTGGCGGTTTATGAAATCCCGACGATTGCAGGCATGTTGCCAAGAATGTTCAAAACCTTCATCGATGGAGGCATGCGTAAAGGCATACCCAAGCAACTCTGGAAAGGCGTTGTAACAGTTTATGCTGACGGCGACAAAATACAACGTTATACGGGTAATCAACGCCCCAATAATGCGCGTGTTATGCTATTAGATGCTGATGGTAAAGTGTTATATTTTTACGCCTATGGATTCTCAGTAGATGCACTCAAAGCAGTAAAAGCACTTGTAAAAAGTTAGATCGTATTTTAGCAGATTAATGTGTAATCTTTACTATTAACGATCATTTGATACTCATTTAGAATGGAATTCTATGCAAGCGAATATACCTCAGGATAAAGAGCCTTCAGCGCAGGATAAAGAGCCCTCAGCGCAGGATAAAGAGCCTTCAGCGCAGGATAAAAAGCCTGTAGCTAATCAATTTCAAGGCGGCTTGCTTAGCAGTAAGCGTTTTCTGCCCTTGTTTATTACGCAGTTTTTCTCAGCATTGAATGATAATGTCTACAAACAGTCAGTGTTGTTGCTACTCATATTTCAAGCAACAACGGTAGCCGACGGTGCACTCTATTCAAATTTGGCAGCAGGTCTTTTTATACTGCCGTTCTTTCTATTTTCGGGTATGGCAGGTCAACTAGCCGAGAAGACAGAGAAATCGAAACTCATTCGGATCGTGAAGTTCTGCGAAATGCCCATTATGCTTATTGGTGCTATTTCCATCATGACTCAATTGGTGTGGTTAATGCTTGTAACGGTCTTTTTTATGGGGCTGCAAAGCACATTTTTTGGCCCTTTAAAGTATTCTATTTTACCGCAACATGTCGCCCGAAACGAACTCACCAAGGCCAACGGTTTGGTTGAATCAGGTACCTTCGTAGCTATTTTGTTAGGCACTATATTTGGCACCTACTACATTACCCAAGAAGCAGGTCCTGTATATATCAGCATTGCCATTTTATGCCTAGCGGCGGTTGGTTATATTTGTAGTCGATTTATTCCTACCAGTGCGCCTAACGACCCAAGTTTGCGATTTACTTTCAATATTTTATCCTCAACAAAAAATGTCTTTCAAGCACTAAATATGCAAACGGAATCTGTTGGTAAGTCAGTTATTGGAATTAGCTGGTTTTGGCTCATTGGCGCTATTATTCTAACCTCGCTACCAAACTACGTAAAACACGTTATGGGCGGCGATGAACTTGTGGTGACCAGTGCCTTGGTCGTATTTTCGCTGAGCATTGCGATTGGGTCTCTGCTTTGTGAAAAGCTATCACGCTCAAGAATTGAATTAGGTATTGTGCCTTTTGGTGCCATTCTCATCACCTTATTTTTGTATCTATTAAGTCAAGAACCAGCCATTACAGCATATAACGAGCCAACAGCAGTGCTACTTACATTGAGCCAAGTATTAGACACTGGCGACATGATCTGGCATTTAGTGTGGATGGGAGCAATTGGTATCGCCGCAGGTTTTTATACGGTGCCGTTATACGCGCTAATTCAGCAGCGTACAACCGAAAACAGCCGCTCTAGGGTTATTGCGGCTAATAATGTCCTGAATGCATTATTCATGGTCGCAAGTGCTGTTTTAAGTATTGTTACGTTGTCTGTTTTTGAATGGAGTATTCCTCAATTACTCTTATTAGTTGCTGCTTTAAACTTACTTATTTCAATTTATATTTATACAACAGTACCTGAGTTTTTCCTTCGTTTTGTTATTTATATACTCGCAATTTGTATGTATAGAGTGCGCACCAACGGTGATAAAAATATTCCAGAGGAGGGCGCTGCAGTGATTATTGGTAATCATGTGAGCTTTGTTGATTGGATGTTCATTTTGGCCGCATCTCCAAGGCCCATACGTTTTGTCGTGTTTGCACCCATTTACCATTCTCTTGCGTTACATTGGCTGTTTAAAATGGCGAAAGCAATTCCTATTGATGGTGAAAAAGCGAATCCAAAAGCATTCAAAAAGGCCTTTGACGAGGTTGCTGACGCGTTAGAACAAGGCGAACTAGTAGGAATTTTCCCTGAAGGTAAACTATCTGATGACGGCTCTATTGATACATTTCGCCGTGGTATTGAAAAAATCATTGAGCGTTCGCCCGTGCCAGTTATTCCTCTGCACTTGGGTGGCTTATGGGGTAGCATGTTTAGCCGCAAGACTAAGTGGCGATTGCCACGCCTCAGATGGTCATTAGTGTCAGTCTCTGTAGGTGAACCTGTGGCCGCACAAAATGTTAAAGCCGACGATTTGCGCGAGCGCGTTACTAAGCTCAAAGAGCGTTACTCGCCTGACTCCAATTGATGTATAAAATCTGATAAATGTTGATGTCCAGCATTAACTGTATAAAAAGTATGGATCGAGAATATGGCAGATAGATTAATCATTAAAATGCTCTGCTATATTATTATCACTTCATTGAGGGATATAAAAATGAAAACTAAGTATATAGCGATAGCACTGTTATTTTTTTCTTGTGGCGCAACGTCGTCGTCAGACTTTAGTCAATTAGAAACTCTGTTTGCTCAATGGCGCACCTTTGAGGTTGCTCCGTTACATAACCTGGCACCTGATTATCGTGACCAAACCTTTGAAAAACGTGATAGCAAATGGGCAGATTTCAAAACACAATTATTAGCATTTGATAAGTCACAATGGACAGTTGCCCAGCAGGTTGATTGGTTTGTGATGCTCGCAGAACTTAATGGCTATGAATTTAATAAGAAGGTATTGAAGCCTTGGCAAAGAGATCCAGCGTTTTATAAGCAGGTGTGGACATACAAAAGTGATGTTCCAGCGCATGAAGGACCAAGTCCTCATTATCTCACTGAGCTTTGGAGCTACTCATTCCCAATTAGTGCAAGCGAACAGAGTAGGTTAACGAATGACTTGTCTCGAATAAAACCGTTTCATATCCAAGCTAAAGAGAATTTAACGGGGAACGCCAGAGAACTATGGATAGCAGGTATTCGTGACATTCAGAAGCAGCAACAGAACTTAATCGACATTACGGGAAAAATAGAAACAACTGAAAATGCAACGCTAATAAAAATACACCAACAAGCGATACAATCTACGGGGCAATTTGTGCAGTGGTTGCAACAGCAAAGCGCAAGCAAAACTGGGCCTTCAGGGCTTGGAATTGAGCAATATAGTTGGTATCAAAAACACGTGCATTTACTGTCTATGACATGGCAGGACGAAGAAAGGTTACTGCGTCGAGAACTCGACAGAGCTTGGTCGTCATTAAAGTTAGAAGAACAACGCAATATAGGATTGCCAGCATTAGTATCGGTTAAAAATGCAGAAGAATATAACCTGTTGGCCGAACGGTCGGCTGAATTTTTTCTTACTTTTTTGGATGAAAAGAATATTGTAACTGTTGCTGACTATTTTAAACCAGCGCTTTATGAAAGGCTGGGTAAGTTTGAACCAGAAGCAACTCGTCACTTCTTTCACATCGGTGCTCACCTTGATCCTACGCCTTTATATTCGCATTTTTATCATTGGTTTGAACTAGCGATAATGGAGAATGATCCCAACCCCAGAAACATTAGAAAGAATGCACTCTTGTATAATATATTTGATAGTCGTAACGAAGGTACTGCCACTGCGGTTGAAGAAATATTTATGCACGCGGGTTTGTATGATCACAATCCCCGAGCCCGAGAAATTGTTTGGATTATGCTTGCTCAGAGAGCGGCTAGAGGTCTTGGCTCTTTGTATGCTCATGCAAACCAAATGACGATGGAACAAGCCGGTGAAATTCATATGAATTATACGCCTAGAGGATGGATGAAGACAGAACCTGATTTACTCATCTTTGAGCAACATCTGTATTTACGTCAACCTGGTTATGGGACCAGTTATGTTACAGGCAAAG
>JAWUVZ010000138.1:0-9653 GCA_034112105.1 Glaciecola sp.
GTGGCTACCGACAAAGCCATTTTTTATAAAATGCAGCAGCTGTCGCCCAACAAAGAATTTATTGAAGCACCAACTGCTGGTAACGGTGCCACATGCCGCAGTTGCGCACTTTGCCCATGGATGGCAATGAATGGCTTAGAAGCCATGAGAGACGCTTTGGTGAATCATACTGGCAAGGAGATATTTGTAGACGAGGCATTGCGCCAACGTGCATTAGTGCCGCTAGATAGAATGCTTAGCTTTGCTGCTGAGTTAAATATGACAATAAAAGGAAATGCGTAAATCAGTACTTGAAAGCTGTAAAGGTTTTCCTTACTATACGCGCCAATTGGAGAGGTGGCTGAGTGGCTGAAGGCGCACGCCTGGAAAGTGTGTTTAGGGTTAAACCTAACGAGGGTTCGAATCCCTCTCTCTCCGCCAGAAAACATAAGAGCCCGCTATTTTAGCGGGCTCTGTCGTATGTGGAATATACATACTATAAACTCTGCCACGTAACTCTGCCATTTTAATTGCGGAGCATCTATGTCAAATCAAAATTCTAGCTATCTTTATCGGTACAAAAACTCATCAAACTACTATTTTCGGATTAATTTAATTTTTTCGGAAAATTCGGCTACCATAATAAACGTGGTCATTTTGTAGGCTCGCTTAAAACGAGCGACTATCAAGATGCTAGATGGTTGGCGTTATATATCAAAAGAATGATAAGTTCTTAAACAAGTAAATCAACCTCCGGTGCAGCTCCGTATATATTATCCCCTTGGCTTGGTTGGGCTAAGAAAACTATTACCACGATCCAACCCACAATAGGAATAAGGCCAATCAATTGCCACCAGCCAGTGCGACCAATGTCATGCAGGCGTCTTGCGGCAATACTTAACGTTGGTATAAGAAACACCAGTACGTATATACTAGTTAAAACACCCCCGGTTAAAAACGTGTCTACTATAGTTACTAATATGTAAAAGATCGTGTAAAAGAGGAAGAACATCCAATAATTTCTTCTTTTTGTTCGGCCATTGAAATCTGCATACTGACTCAGTGCTGCGGTAATATATTCCATTTTTGACGTTCCTTGTTCTAATTAATTGAGTGGTTTGTTAATGAGTGTTTTATTAAGGCGTTAGAATAAACGGTCATCAATTGTTCCGCTATCCATGCCTATATTGCGTTCAAAAGATTACCCCAGCTAAAATATGAACGCAATGCCATCATAATTAAGGACGTTAAATAAGGAATGTCTATTCTCTTTCAGAATGATCCACGATTATCATGCTATTTTACAGACTGAACGCTGGCTAACTTGCCACTAAGAATACAGGGTCACCATGATAACTAGAGTTGGGTACACAGATAAAGCACTGGTAATGTTACTTACCGACAAAATAAAGAAACAGAAAACAGCTGAACTTATTGATACTGCAAATAGAATACTGGAAGAACAGGTCGCCTTTAAAGGAACGCATGAAATTGAGCTGATCAATTGGGAAGAGGCCATTGCAATTCTGGGAACACTTGCAATAGAAGTGTCAAAAGACCCTGTGCATGACGGTTTCCTTTGGCGCAGTAAGAATGCCAGTATTGGCAGCGAAATTAATTTCGACACGTTCAAAGCAACTGTCTCAGATGCTATCGAATCGAACTTAGTAGATTTCAATGCTGCAACAGTTGAGTTGAACAAAGCGATGCATTGGACGTTATAAAAATATGCTCGTTGTTAATGCTGCGCCATGCGCGCGAATGTATCATCTTTCAATCTCGATAATCTATACTTAGATTGTCCAGGTTATGTGTTCTTTGCTTACGAATATTGTGTCATCTTAATTTAATGAACACTGCTTTTTTTTCGAAGCATTGAGTTATTGTAAGGTTATAGTGGCCTTATTTTTGGGGACTAGTTATATGGAAATAATTCTAATGCAGAGCCTAAATTTCTGAAAGCTATCTTCATCAATCTTTTCGGAAAATAATACATCTCAAAACTGCAAACGCTCAATAGAGGATATCCGCCTCTAAATTTCAAATAAAACACCTGAATTGCTCCTGGAGCCCACTGACTAAGCTTATCATTTTTCCGCTTAGCGCTGGTAACAACTGACTGAGAGCCTTGCACGAGTAAACACCTGAGGTAGCAATTTCCTTTTTTACTTATTCCAAGTACCACATCTTTTCCACCTGAACTATGTTGCTTAGGAACCAGACCTAACGATGCTGATACATCACGTCCTTTGCGACAGGCTGAACCATTACCCACCTCATTAAATAAAGCACTCGATACCATTGGTCCTATGCCTGGAATTGATTGCAGTCGTTTGCCAACATCTTTGTTCTTTGATGTTTGAATGATGGCTTGATCAAACAGTGCAATACTGTCATCTAATGATGCTAATTGCTGAGCTAGTTGTGTCAGTGTCATCTTAAAAACACCAGATAAATCGTCACTGTCATCAGCTAGCAACATAGGAATATTTTTACGTATTGTACTGACGCCACGTGGCAGGCATATGCCAGATATCGCTATCCACCCCAAATAATCTCTCACGCTGTGTGGCTTTATCATAGATTTACACTTAGCTTTCGTGACATTGGAGAATTGCTGGCAGCAAGAGGCATTACCGTCAGTTACCAAACTATCAGAAATTGGCGTGAAAAATTTGGTGAAATGTAGTCTAGTCAAATCAGGAAGAAACGAAGCTCATTAGGCGATACCTGGTATCTTGATGAGTTATTTATAAAGATCAATGGTGCTGCGCATTATCTTTGGCGGGCAGTCGAGCAGGATGGCGATGAAATTGATATGCTCGTTTAGAAACGTAAAGACAAGAAAGCAGCGAGACGATCCTTCCTAAAGTTACTCAAAGGCCAGCAAACCGCCCCAATCAAATAGTCACCGATAAATTGCGCAGTTATTCAGCAGCAAAAAAAGAGCTAATACCGAGCGTGGAACAATCAACCTGGCAGCACGAAAACAACCGATGCGAATTATCTCATCAACCTAGTCGACAAGAGGAAAGCCAGATAAAATAATTTAAATCACAACGCCAGGCTCAACAATTTCTTTCCTGTCATGGTGTGGTTTATAATTTGTTTAGGCTTGGTCGCCATTTAATGAGTGCCAAGCATTATCGGTTCTTTCGAGAACGAGCATTTAACGAATGCTCGCAGGCTAGTTTTATTCAACATTAGGCGTAAGCTGTTGAAAAGTGATTTCTACCGTCTAATACTCATAAGTTGACAGTACCCAAATTAACTATGCCACTAAACATACTGGCCCTTTATTCATCCTATTTGGATAACTTGACAACATCTACACAATATATGCGGTGGGCGTGTTTCTTAATGATTATTTAAATTGAGGATAAAATGAGATCCCATTTTATCCTCCTAGCGCAGAACATTTACATTTTTTAGCATTTGTTGTGGATAGGACAACAATAAAAAAGAAAGTAACAACTAGGTGCTAATGCCTTTCTATGGCCGGTAAAGATTTAATAGTTAATTAATTCAAACAAAAGTAGGTACTTTGGGTACATCACCTCGCCTCGTTATATAGACGATACAGTCTTGTTTACCTACATTTTGAAAACGACGAACACTGTCGATTGGCGTGCTGAAATTATCCCCTTCGCCCAGCGTAATTACTTCACTATCGACCGTCATCGTAAAGCTACCTTTATGTACAAAAATGACCTCTTCTTCTGCACGTGTATGTGCTTTAATAATTGCATTAGGCTGCATTTTTATAGCACGCATTACGAAGCCATGAGACCAACTGAGTTTGGATGCCTTGATATGTTCTTTTGGTGAAGCAAGACCAACCAGTGATGCTTCTTGAACGCCATCAAACTGTGACATTAAAGTATCATGTTGCCAACAAAAATCGTCCTTATGCAAAACGATGTCAATTAAGTCTTTGCTGTTCACTATACGGTGTTTAGCAATCTGTTCTTTTGATGTAACCGGCATAGGGGAACTGTTATCGGGGACGGTCTGCCCCTTACTGGTGTCGACCAGAGAACCATCCGCTAGCAATACAAGTCCATATTCTGTGGCCAAATCAAAAACGGCGGGCGTCCATAACACCCGGCCAGGATCATCTTTTCCTAACACTGCGTGCAAATATCCTAATCCTTTATGTTGCCCTTCTAGCAATCCTTCAATGCATTCAAAGCCTCTAAAAATATCGGTTGGAATTGAAATAACGTCGCCCGCAACCAGCGTAATACGACCATCTTTACCGTCCACGCCCGACATAAAGTCCCATTTACCGGTATGTACAAGAAATACTTCTTCGGTTAGATGACTATGCTGAGAGTTTAAGCAACCCGCAGGTTGGCGAGCGCCACCTATATTAAATCCGTGAGGAATACCAATATGCACATGTTGTTCAGGGTTTTCAGCAACGCCAGGCCCAATTATCGTAAAATTTTCCTTTTTGTCTGAACCGGGACTACGAGTATCTATGAAGGCTGTCATACAGGCTTTTAATTTTTCATAACGAACGGTTCTTTCTTTTAAAGACATTCTTTTTCCTTTTTTAATAGCTAACGTGCAGTCCAGCCGCCGTCAACTTTGATACAGGTACCTGTGATCATTGCCGAAAGTTTACTTAATAAAAACACACAAGCATTCGCAACATCATCTGTGCTAGCCAATGATTTCATAGGGATCATCTCGTAAACAAATTGTTTAAATTCTGGATTGTCAAACATTGACTCAGTTAGTGGCGTTAGCACAAATGTGGGAGCGACTGTATTCACACGAATATTTTTTTCAGCCAACTCGACAGCCATGGCTTTGCTCAATCCTTCAACCGCATGTTTAGACATACAATAAAGTGTGCGATTAGGTGATCCTACAAACCCCATTTGTGATGACATGTTTACAATGGCACCACCAGCCACTTTCATTTTAGCCGCCGCCGCTTTTGCGGTTCGATACATGCTTTTAATGTTTATATCAACCACATCGTCTAAATCTTGATCTACTTGCTCAAGGAAGGGGGCTACGCGGTTAATACCCACATTGTTGATCAGGCCGTCTAATTTATTTAATCCTTGAATTCGTTGAATAAATGAATCGTTAGTAACGTCATTTTCCCAAACTTCGATATTTTGAGGCGCTAATTGTTGCAAACTAGCGAGGTCTTTATGGGTTCTAGCAACGGCGATTACATGAGCCCCACATTGCGCAGCTAGCAGAGCGCAGGCTCGGCCTATCCCTTTCCCTGCGCCTGTGACTAAAATCGATTTTCCCGCTAATAGATCGGTGCTAAACCCTGACATCAGTTTACCTTAAATTATATTTTGCATTCGAAGTCATTATTAAGTAGGATAATTTCAATAGCAAGAAATTTATTAAAATTATGTGTTTATCATTATACTTCGGAGCACCAGAATGATTAAGTATCTAAAGAAGGGGCCTACTCAAGAAGAGAAGGTAGCGTCAAATAAAAAAGTACAAACTATTGTCGAAGACATCATTAGCAACATAGAGACTAATGGTGACGAAGCGGTACGAGAATACTCAGAAAAGTTCGATAAATGGACTCCGAAGTCATTTCGTCTCTCAAAAGAGGAAATAGCAGCGTGTTATTCCGAACTTGATGAGCAAGTTATTTCCGATATTCGTTGGGCGCAAGCACAGGTTAAAAACTTTGCTCAAATACAGCGTGACTCTATGAAAGATGTCGAAGTGGAGACCCTACCCGGCGTTACCCTTGGCCACAAGCATATTCCAATGGAGTCTGTAGGTTGCTATGTTCCTGGTGGTAAATATCCTCTCGTTGCATCGGCACACATGAGCGTAGTGACTGCAAAAGTTGCAGGGGTAAAACGCGTTATTGCCTGTGCACCTCCGTTTGATGGTAAACCGTCAGCAGCTATCGTTGTTGCTATGGACATGGCTGGAGCGGATGAAATATATTGCTTTGGCGGTGTGCAAGCAGTTGCTGCAATGGCCATTGGTACCGAAACAATTGCACCTGTAGATATGATTGTTGGCCCTGGAAATGCGTTTGTTGCAGAAGCTAAGCGCCAGCTATTCGGGCGTGTTGGCATTGACTTGTTTGCCGGGCCCACCGAAACATTAGTCATCGCAGACGACAGTGTCGATGGCGAGTTATGTGCCGCCGATTTGCTGGGTCAAGCAGAGCACGGTCCAACGTCGCCAGCAGTGCTGTTAACCAACAGCGAAGCGTTAGCAAAAGAAACGATGCTAGAAGTTGAACGGCAATTAAAAATATTACCTACTGGTGAGATTGCCGGACAAGCATGGCGAGACTTTGGTGAGGTGATTGTGTGTGATACTTACGAAGAAATGTTAGGCGTTGCAAACAACCTTGCATCTGAACACGTGCAGGTAATGACCAGAAACGTAAACTACTTCAAAGATAACATGCAAAACTTTGGTGCTTTGTTCTTAGGGCCCGAAACTAATGTGTCATATGGCGATAAATGCATTGGGACCAATCATACACTACCAACTAAAAAGGCAGCGCGCTATACTGGTGGATTATGGGTTGGGAAATTCATTAAAACATGTACTTTCCAATATATTACCGAAGAAGCCTCTGTAGTGGTTGGTAATTACTGTTCTAGATTATGCGCTGTAGAAGGTTTTGCTGGGCATAAAGAACAAGCTGACATACGACTGAGAAGATACGAGAAATAATATTGAATAAAAATAAACGTGTCACATCATATGATGTAGCAAAAGTTGCCGGCGTGTCGCAGTCCGCAGTATCTAGGGTTTTTCAGAAAGGCCGCAGTGTTTCTGATAAAACGAGAGAAAAGGTACTGGCAACAGCAGATGAACTGGGTTATAAGCCCAATGCTATTGCACGAATGCTGATTACCAAACATTCAGGTATGGTCGCGGTTATTTTTTATTACCGGGTGAACCTTATTTATCCTGAAGTATTGTCCTTGTTGAACAAACGTTTATCAGAAAAAAACGAACGGGTGTTATTGTTTAATTTGGATGATGCTGCGGGTTTAGACGATATTTTAGAACACATATGGACCTTTCAGGTAGATGGCGTAATAGCAATTGCCGCCCATTTTGATAATGAAAGTATCAACAAATTCAAACAGCATCAAATCCCAGTTGTACTTTATAACCGCCGAGTAGCTGGGCATTCGGCAAGTTCTGTTTGTTGTAATCATGAGCAAGGTATTTTTGAGCTAGTCGAGATTTTACATAACTTTAAACACAAAAATTATTTAGTCCTTGCCGGGCCAGAAGAATCTGACGTAGCCCAAGAACGCTGTGAATTAGCGCTTAAAGCACTCGCCAATAAAGGTATCAATAATGTACCAATAGAATATGGCGATTTTAGTTATGCGTCTGGACGACAGGCTTTTTCAAATTATATGGCATCACATTCTGCGCCCACTGCTGTTGTCTGCAGTAATGACACTATGGCTATAGGTGTAATAGATGAAGCCAGAGAGAATTGTGGTTTAAGAGTTCCTGAAGATTTATCTGTGGTGGGTTTTGACGGCGTAAACGCCGTATTTTGGCATAGTTACCAACTCACTACGGTTAAGCAGCCTATAGAGCAGATGACCAAAGCCGCCGTTGACATTTTACTTGAACAAATAGCATCGCCTGAAAACCCAGCTCAACTTCGCGTATGGTCTGGATCTTTAATTCAAGGAAATACGGTAGGACCTGCAAGGAATGAACAATAAACCACTGCTAGTCTTCATACCTGGTACTTTATGCACCAGTGACGTGTTTATGCCTATGTTGGCAGATTTTCCGCTTGAAGCAAAAATCGTCGAGTTTAATCAACATGATAACTTATCAGATATGGCAGCTGAAGTTATGCGCATTGCGGGCGGGCGCCCTTTTATCCCAGTTGGGTTTTCTATGGGCGGGATGGTGGCGTTTGAATTAATGCGCATGAATATTGGGCAACTTGCAGGAATAGTCTTGCTTAATAGTAATTGCCATGCAGATATAGCGGGGCGCAAAGCGGGTCGTGATAGCCATCTACAAATTGCTAAAACCCAAGGTATTGAAACCCTTATCAGGCAAGAATATTTACCTGCCTACTTTGGTGACCCGTTGTGTGATGAAGGCGAAATCGTCACGGAAATGGCTAAGCAACTAGGCGTTAATACTTTTGAGGCACAGTTGAAAGTATTGGCTGAGCGTCCTGATTCTCTTAATATATTAACCAATTTTGATAAACCATTATTGATAGTAGGGGCACAAAACGATCGACCTTGTCCACCTGCACACCAGCAAATAATGGCTAAAGCGGCGGCACAATCTGAACTACATTTATTATCAGATTGTGGTCATTTCGCGCCTTTGCAAGC
This sequence comes from Glaciecola sp., assembly GCA_034112105.1. Lineage (GTDB taxonomy): Bacteria > Pseudomonadota > Gammaproteobacteria > Enterobacterales > Alteromonadaceae > Glaciecola. The sequence continues at coordinate 8,331 of JAWUVZ010000138.1, forward strand.
GCCAATAATTATCGCCAATCTAATTAAGCAATGGGTAAATAAATATTATGCATGAATTTAAACAGGCGCTGGCTAATAAACAGCCGCTATTAGGAACATTTGTAAAAACACCCCATTTTCATAACACTGAAGTATTATCAAAAGTTGGCTTTGCGACATTATGCCTTGATGCAGAGCACGCCCCTTTCGACAGGCGTGATTTAGATACCTGCATTTTGGCAGCAAAAGCCAATCAGCAGCATGTTTTAGTACGCATCCCAAACGACCATCACGATACTATTTTAAATACCTTGGATTTAGGCGCCGATGGTATTGTTATACCCCATGTAAAAAGTGCACAGCAATTAGAAAATGTTGTTAAGCAATGTTATTACGGTCATAACGGGCGAGGTTACGCAGGCTCTACGCGTATGGCGGGTTATACCACAAATAACATGCAGCAGAACCTCGCGCATAATGCCAATAATACGGTGATAATTGCACAAATTGAAGATATTGATGCGCTTGATCAGCTAGACGCTATTTGCCAAGTAAAGGGCGTGGATTGTTTATTTATTGGCAGAATGGATTTGACAGTAGCACTAGGAGAAACTGATGCTAACTCATCTAAAGTAATCGAGACAGTGAGTAAAATTGTTCAAGTTGCCAACAAATATGAGCTTGCAACCGGCATGTTTATTGCCAATTTAGATGAGTTGGAGCATTGGCTGAAACTGCACGTTTCACTATTCCTACTGGGCTCAGATCACAGTTTTATGCTATCAGGAGCCAGACAATTACACACTAAATTCGAACAAGCTAAGCAAAATCAATCATAAGGCAATCAGGCTATGAGTAAGCGCATTTGGTATATAAAAACAATATTCATTATTTTAATACTAAGCCCATCAATCGTTTGTTCAAGTGCAAAATCAATTCACAAAGAAATAATACCACTTATGGATTGGACAACGCCGGATGTTCCCAACTTGTCGGTATTATCAATATCGCATTTACGCAATAGACAATATGGCAACAAATTCGTAAAACGTTCAGTCATAGCCAATAACAGTAGTGGCTATTCGTCATTCATGCTCAGCTACGAAAGTGATGGCTTAACTAACTATGCACGTATTGATATTCCGCAAAAATCCGCGCCTATAAAAGGCTACCCAGTTTTATTTTATAGTCATGGTTGGGTGGGGATTGATAATGCACCTTTGTTTAATTTCTTTCTTGAGCAAAACGGTAGTCAAGCCAAGTACATCGACAATATGGCAAAGCAGGGGTATGTTGTGATTACACCTGGTTGGCGTGGGCATGGCACTGTAAACGGTGTCCCTG
>JAWUVZ010000139.1:0-15986 GCA_034112105.1 Glaciecola sp.
GCTCGGTATTAAGTAATAAAATAAAAAATATTCATAATATTGATAAAAATCATATTAATAAGGATACACAAAAAGTGACGACGCTATATGGCATACCTAATTGCGATACACTAAAGAAGGCGAGGAAGTGGCTTGAATCGAATCAAATAGATTATCAATTTCATGACTATAGAAAAGATGGCCTAGATGAACATTGGTTAACTAACACTGAAGCGAAAGTAGGCTGGGAAAGTATGTTGAATAAACGTGGAACCACTTTCAGAAAATTACCAGATGAACAAAAAAACGAAATTAATAGGGAAGCAGCATTAGCGCTTATGCTTGAATTTCCAGCGATGATAAAACGCCCTATTTTACTTAACAAGGGAAGCTTTTATGTTGGCTTTAAAGCCGACAAATACGCCAAGGTGTTTGAATAATGCGCGATGTCATTAAAACAACCTTTGAATTAGTCTCACGTCAATCAGTAACGCCTGCAGATGAGGGCTGCCAAAATTATATAGATGCTATTTTATCTCCGCTTGGCTTCAAAAATGAATCAATGATTTTCGAAGATACAACCAATATGTGGTCTCGCAAGGGAACAAACAAGCCAGTTTTTTGCTTTGCTGGGCATACTGATGTTGTGCCTACTGGGCCTGCTGAAAAGTGGAAATACCCTCCATTTGAACCGACTATAGATGAAGGTTATATTTATGGGAGAGGCACTGCCGATATGAAAGGTAGCTTGGCGGCAATGCTTTGTGCTACCGAACGCTTTGTAAATGACCACCCAGACCACAAAGGTTCTATTGCATATCTTATTACCAGTGATGAAGAAGGTCCTTTCATTAATGGCACAACACGAGTTATTGACGCCTTGGAAGCGAGAAATGAAAAAATTGATTACTGTATTGTTGGTGAACCTTCAAGCACATTGAAAACAGGTGATGTGATTAAGAATGGTCGCCGCGGTTCATTAACCGGCGACCTAATAGTGAAAGGGATACAGGGACACGTCGCCTACCCTCATTTAGTAAAAAATCCGATACATGCCATTTCACCGGTGTTGACTGAGCTAGCTGCAACAACTTGGGATAGCGGTAACGATTTTTTTCCACCAACCAGCTTTCAAGTATCAAACATTCATGCAGGGACTGGCGCCGGCAATGTAGTGCCTGGGACAGTTGAGGTTTGCTTCAACTTCCGCTTTTCAACAGAAGTCACCGATCAACAACTCATTGAGAGAGTTGTTGCGTTGCTGACGAAGCACAATATCGAGTATGAAATTAAATGGACGTTTAACGGACAACCTTTCTTAACTGAGAGAGGCGCACTAGTTGACGCTGTTGTCGAAAGCATTAAGGAAGTAACAGGCATAGACACTGAGTTATCCACGGCTGGAGGCACTTCAGATGGGCGCTTTATTGCACCAACCGGCGCACAAGTTATTGAATTAGGGCCTGAAAATGCAACCATTCACAAATTAGATGAACGCGTTAGTATTGAAAACATAAAGACATTGGAAGACATATATTACGCAACATTAGTGCGTGTTTTAGCATGATTTCAGCACAGCAAATACTTGGTTTAAATGATAAACATGTTGTCTACATTGACGATAAACACCAATTACAAGCACTTGTTATCGATGCATTTACACAAATGCAGAAAGCGGCAAAACTGGAGGGTCATGATCTACAACTTGTTAGCAGCTTCCGTAGTTTTTCAAAACAAGCGAGTATTTGGAATAGAAAATGGGAAGGCGATATAAAACTCAACACCCTTGATGATAAAGTACTCGATACAGCGTCGTTAAACGATATACAAAAAATGCATGCAATTTTACTCTGGTCTGCACTTCCAGGCGGAAGTCGGCATCATTGGGGGACTGACTGCGATGTATTCGACCGAACTAAAGTTGAAGCTTGTGAGACTCAATTTGAGCTGGTTTCGCGAGAATATGAAGGTGATGGTCCATGTGCTAATTTAGCCAAATGGTTGCAAACAAACGCAGCCACATTTGGCTTTGAACGTCCTTATGCAGAATATCTTGGGGGAGTTGCAGCTGAACCTTGGCATTTGTCTTATTCGCCAATTGCGAGCCAGATCATTACATCATTTTCAGTTGAGTTGTTGCGTAAACAATTAATTGAATCAAACATTTCAGGCTTAGATACTGTATTGTCCCACCTCAGCATATTATTTGAACGTTACACATTAAATAGAGGGACTCAATGAACACGTGGCTTGTCGTTATCATCATCGTTATTGCACTAGCTTTTATCATAGGTACAATTACAGCTCTGCTTAAAGCTAAGCCGTTTCACTTTTCTGAAGAATATGAATCATCACAAAAACAGAAATCCAATGATAACGATGACGATAGTTCTGGTTTAATTTAGATTAAAAAATCTGCTTTGATTTGTCGCTGATCACATTTGCGCTTAATTAGTTTGCGCTTAGATGTGCTGAAGAGCGATGCAGTAGCACTAAATTATCTGAAAAATACCTACAGTGACTGCTGCTCTTGTAATAATTTGCTAATTCTTTCACTCAACACGATGTGTTTATTTTCGTCATAGCCAACCATAGGTTGCCGTCCCCAAACGGGTGCAGGCCAAGCAATATCAACTTTGAAGCGACAAAGGTGATGAATATGCAATTGAGCAACTATATTGCCGATAGCGGCAACGTTGAGCTTATCTGGATTGAATCCTTTTTTTAACGCTCTACTTAGCATTGCGGACTCTTCCCATAACGCAGCCTGTTGCGCTTGTTTTAGCTCTATTATTTCGGTTACATCATTAATTTCTGGAATTAACACACACCAGATAAATTGCCTGTCATTTATCAATCGTACTTGCGACAGTGGTAATTTATACACAAAGAAACTGTCGTTCTGCAACCGTTGGTCTAGCTTAAATGTCACAGGGAACCACCGTTAATAATGCTCGCTGGCCTAAAGCCACATTAGCATTTGGAAAGACGATCGCTTCGCCATTTTCAAGTGATCGATATTCAATATCGCCATCTGTAGCCAATAACGTACCTTTTGGAAAGTCCGTAAAATTTGGAATGTTGTCAGAAAAATGCAATGTAAAATCAGCAGAGTGCTTGTCAATTACTTGTTTAACATCAAATATATCTAATGGGCACTCCTTGAGCGGCGGTAATATAGGTTCTTGTTGACTAATCAATTGTCTTAACATTTCGATAACCTGACTAAAGTTCTTCATGTTATTTTCACCAAAAGGTTTTACTTTACCCAGCTCGACGGTGAAACCATGAGTACAGTAGTTAAGCGACGTGTAATAACTAAAAGTAGACGTTGGCGATTGTGAAAGGAGAATGGTATTGACCGCACATGCTGATAAAAACTGTAACTGTGCTTTATTATATTCGTGTCCGTGCAGATAGGGATAAACTGCAAATTTTTCGTTTTTTGATTCTCTGATTGCTGTATGTAAATCATAATGAATACGTGTTGAAACAGCATGCGATGAAGGCGTTTGTGAGTCAGCATTGAAAAAACGTTGTACTTCACATTTTATCTCTTGTGCCCTCACCTGCTCTTGATTTTCCGTTGACAGCGAATCATTAAATAATCTATTTAGGTTTTCTTCAATAAAACGCTCGCCTACGTTCATTGCAGGCAAATTACCAAATATGAACATGACCCTGTGCTGTGATTGTATTTTTTCTTGCAGTAAGTCTTCCACCAATTTATCACAAATCTCAATTGGCGCAGTCTCATTGCCATGAATACCGGATGAAAGCAAAAGTGTTTTAGCTGAAGCTAACGAGGTTGGTTCAAATATTATGATACCTGGACAACAAAACTCTACTGTTGTGCCATTACCTAGTCGGATTTTTTGATTATTTTGGATTGTCTCAGGTGAAAATCTTGAACGTTCTAAGAAAGTAATTGAATTCGTTGGCATATCGTTTACTGCGAATAATTAAAGACACAATAATGATAACATTAACCTGCAGCTGTTCGTATTTTATCTGACAATGACTGTTCAAAATTCCCAGTTTCGCAAAGCTTTAAGAATGAATCAAACGTTACTGCTGGTGAAAATAAAAAGCCCTGCCCGCTACAGATCCCCAAATCTCTTAAAATGTTTAGCTGTTGAACCGTTTCAATACCTTCTGCAACTACCTCACACTTTTTAGCATCACCGATGAGCTTTGCTGCTTCAACGATTGCTTTATTTACGGGGTGTTGTTCGAGCTCCATGACAAATGTTTTATCAATTTTTATTGCACTTAAATGTAAGTCGCGAATAAATGATAAGTTCGAATACCCTTTACCAAAGTCATCCATCGACACATTAACACCCATTGCACGTATATCGTCGAGCTGTCTTTTCACCATTAGAGAATTAGATAATGCAACATCCTCAGTTAATTCAAGTTCAATCATTTTTCCTTGTATTTTATGACGTTGGAGTAAATCTGATAATAATTTTGGCAGGCTGACATCATATAATTGACTTGGTGACAGATTAATAGAAACCGATATGTTAATTCCGATTCTGTTCAGTTCCTCTACCTTACTTAGCGCACTCGACATGGTCCAATGCCCAAGTTCGTTCATCATATTATACGACTCTGCAGCCTCAATAAGCGAGCCAGGAAATAAAACACCATCCAATGGATGATTCCATCGAAGCAGACATTCAGCGCCAATAATTTGAGTCGTCAACAAATTAACTTTCGGTTGAAAATACAATTCTAATTCGTCATTTTTCATTGCGCGGGTTAAGTCTGCTTTCAGCGCTAGGCCTCTGCCCGATACCGACTTTATGTTGTCTTTCACAAAACTGTAGTTCTGATGTTGATTGTTTTTGGCCTGCTTTAACGCAGCCTCAGCCAAGCATATCAATTTTGTTGCCGTCACTACTTTGTTAGTACGGCTTGCGATACCAACATTAAAATCAGCTATAAATGCGGTTCCATTTGTGTAGAGTGGTGTTTTAAAATGCTCAACTAGACGTTGAAATTTCAATTGCATTACCAGTTCGCTTTGACGACCCTCAAATACTAGGCCAAAAATATCACCACTGATTCGTCCTAATATTAGGTCATGACCGAATATCGTATGAATACGATTAACGATTTGCAGCAAGATTTCATCACCCGCTTTATGATCAAAGGCAGAAGAAACATCTGAAAAGCGCATAACATCAACGAGCATTAGGGAAAAATAAGGGTGTGAGTGTGAAACCCCTTCGATGATATCGATAAAGTGGTGTCGGTTGGAAATTGTAGACAAACTTTGGTGTTTTTCAATCATAAAAATTGTACGCCGAAAAAAAGTAACTAAGAAGGCAATAAAGTTAATGTTTTACATTAACTACTTAAGTTTAATATACAACATATCGGCTGCTTTGGTATTATATTTTAAAAAAAAGACAAATTGATGTTGATTTTTAATCCAAAGCATAAAATTAAAGCATTTATTCAACAACACATGGAGTCAATTTCCAAATTCGTTCAACGTAATCAGCAATGGACCGGTCTGATGTAAACTTACCCATTTTTGCAGTATTAAGAATAGCCATTTTAGCCCATTTTGGCTTGTCTCTATAAGCTATATCAAGGGCTATATTGGCTTCGCTATATGATTCAAAATCAGCTAAGCACATATACGGATCGCCACCCGACAACATACTGTTTTTCAAAGCAGATAGTGCACCTGGTTGACCTGGTGTGAAGTAGTCCGAATCTAACCAATCCAACACAGACTTAACTTCTTTATTATGGTAATAAATATCAAACGGGTTGTACCCTTTTCTTGATAGTGCTGTGACTTCATCCACGGTCATACCAAAAATAAAGATATTGTCATCACCAACTTCTTCTGCAATTTCTATATTAGCGCCATCTAATGTGCCAATCGTAATTGCTCCGTTAAGCGCCAACTTCATGTTACCCGTACCTGAAGCTTCTTTACCTGCCGTTGATATTTGTTGCGATACATCGGCCGCAGGTATCATTTTCTCCGCAAGCGACACTCGATAGTTTGGTAAAAATACGACCTTAATTTTTTGATTTACGCGCACATCATTATTTATTTTATCGGCTACTTTATTAATAGCAAAGATAATATCCTTGGCTAACGTATAAGCAGGCGCGGCTTTTGCACCGAAAATAAAAACCCGAGGGTGCATGTCGTAACTTGGGTTTTCTAGTAACCGTTTATAAAGAGCCAGAATGTGTAATAAGTTTAAGTGTTGACGCTTATATTCGTGTAAGCGTTTAATTTGAATATCAAAAATTGCTTTTGTATCGACACTAATTCCAGTTAGATGCTTAATTTCGGCGGCTAATGCCTCTTTGTTTCTCTGCTTAACTTTCATGAACTGATTCTGAAAAGTCGCGTTGTCAGCAAACTCCGAAAGTTTATTTAAACGGGTCAGGTCAGACGGCCAATCATTCCCAATTTTCTTACCAATAAGTTCAGATAATAAAGGATTACATGCCTTTAACCAACGACGAGGTGTAATGCCATTTGTCACGTTTGTCAGTTTGCCAGGCCAAAGTGCATCAAACTCAGGAAACAGATTCTTTTTAACTAATTTTGAATGAATTTCCGCCACTCCATTCACCGCAAATGAGCCAATGACAGAAAGATTACCCATTCGTACCATCTTTTCTGTATTTTCTTCGATAATGGAAAGTTTGGCTTTTATAACATTGTTACCAGGCCATTTTTTCTCAACTAATGAAAGAAAACGATGGTTGATCTCATAAATAATTTCAATATGTCTTGGTAAGATTTTCTCAATCATTCTTACTGGCCATCGTTCTAGTGCTTCAGGTAACAAAGTATGGTTTGTATAAGCGAATGTTTTAGTGCAAATTCCCCATGCTGTGTCCCAATCAAGCTCAACTCTGTCAACTAATATTCTCATTAACTCTGGAATAGCGATGGCCGGATGAGTATCGTTTAGTTGGATTACAACTTGCTCAGAAAAACGGCTCCAATCATCACCGTGAGCTCTTTTATAACGACGAATAATATCTTTCAACGAACAAGCACAAAAGAAATATTGCTGAATTAAACGCAGCTCTTTGCCAGCTTCAGTTTCATCATTTGGGTATAACACTTTTGAAATAGTTTCAGCTTGTATGTTTTCTCGCTGAGCATCAACATAGCCGCCTGAATTAAATACATCCCAGTTAAAATAATCAGACGACTCACTTTGCCACAAGCGCAATACGTTAACTGTCTTGGCACCGTAACCTACTATAGGAATATCCCAAGGAACGCCCTTCACTATGTTACCAGGATGCCATTCTTTTTGAACGCGACCGTTTTTACCATATTTCGTTTCAACATAACCATATAGTGGAACTTCCTGAGTTGACTCAGGACGGCATATTTCCCAAGGGTTTCCATAGTGCCTCCAACTATCTGGTCGCTCAATTTGCGCTCCATTTTTTATTTCTTGGCGAAATAAACCATGTTCATAGTGAATACCATAACCAATTGCAGGTAACTCCATTGTGGCCAAAGAGTCAAGAAAACAGGCAGCCAGACGACCTAAGCCCCCATTGCCTAACGCCATATCGGGTTCTTCTTCGAGCACATCAGTTAATTCAACACCTAACTCTTTTAAGGCCGCATCCGCTGTCTCAAACAGATTAAAGTTATGCATGTTATTTGAGAGTAAACGTCCCATTAAAAATTCAGCAGAAAAATAATGAACCGCCCGAGTATCATTTATATAATGGGTTTTTTGGGTCGTACGCAAACGCTCTAGTACAAGTTCCTGCATCGCTGCACTGGTGGCTTTCCACCATGCATGATTATTTGCTTTATTTTCATCAGTTCCGAGCGTCGAATGCAAATGCCGAACGATAGACTGTTTTATCTCTGCTTTAGTAAATTTAATTTCAGAGCTGTTAACAGCTTTTGCTTTTGTTGATTTTTTTAACATAGCTTTAACAGTAGTGGCTTTAGTGGAAGATGCCATAATTTTATTTCTCTTATTCAAAATAACTACCTGTAATTTTATTACAGGTATTGAAATAAAACCATTAAATTTTCATAAAAACGCGTGTACATTGTTAAAAAAATGTAAACCAACGAGAATCATTTACGCTAACAATAAACTTTATGAAATATATTTACATTTAAATAACAATATTAACGATAATTTATAACAATTAGCTTTTTTCCAAAACTAAAGACACTAGTTCTTCTGCCTCTTTTACTAATTGTTGTAGGTGAGTTTCACCCAGAAAACTCTCAGCATAAATTTTATAAACATTCTCAGTCCCAGATGGCCTAGCTGCAAACCAGCCATTTTCTGTACTCACTTTTACTCCACCAATAGGCGCATTATTGCCCGGTGCATGAGTTTGCACATTAATAATTTGCTCACCCGCTAGTTTGGTCGTCGTAACCACATCTGTTGTCATACTAGACAATGCATTTTTTTGTTCCAATGTAGCTGCAACATCAATGCGCGTATAAGATGGGGTTCCATGAACTTGAGTTAGTTTTTCATATTGTTCAGATGGATCTTCACCGACAATGGCTGTCATTTCCGCTGCTAACAGACACATAATAAAACCATCTTTATCCGTAGCCCAAGGAGTGCCATTGTGTCTTAAAAAAATACCCCCAGCAGATTCTTCGCCAGCAAACCCTATCGTCTGTGCATTTAAGCCTTCGACAAACCATTTAAAACCGACTGGCATTTCCTTTACCTGACGATCCAAGCTAGTGCAAACACGATCAATCATACTGCTGGAAACCAATGTTTTCCCAACATGCAAACGACTGGGCCATTGTCCACGATGTTGATATAAGTAGTTGATCGCAACAGCAAGATAATTATTTGGATTCATCAAACCAGCCGATGGGGTAACTATGCCATGTCGGTCAAAATCTGGATCGTTACCAAACGCTAAGTCATACTTATCTTTAAGCTTTATGAGGCCTGCCATCGCACTTGCCGACGAGCAGTCCATCCTAATTTTGCCGTCTTTGTCGCAGTGCATAAAGCTAAATTGTTGATCCACCTTTTTGTTTACTACCTCGATGTTTAGGTTGTATTGATCTGCAATTCTATCCCAATAATAAATACCTGAACCACCTAAGGGATCGGTTCCAAGCTTCAATTTCGCATCAGCAATACCGGACATATTGATTACTTGGTCTAGTTCATTAATATAAGCAGTAGCAAAATCAATTTGAGTTACATGATTCGATTGCATTGCTTTTGTAATCGTTATCCGCCTGACTTGCTTACAACTGTTCGCAATAATTTCATTGGCTCGGTTTTGAATTTGATTGGTGACATTTGAGTCAGCGGGGCCACCGTGGGGAGGGTTATATTTAAAACCACCATCGGACGGAGGATTATGTGACGGCGTAACTACAATACCGTCAGCAAAACCACTGTTTCTGCCCTTGTTATAAGCCAAGATACAATGAGAAATAACCGGCGTGGGCGTGAAACCGTTGTTTTCTTGAATAACGATATCAACGTTATTCGCCGCCAGCACCTCGATACAAGTCGTGACTGCCGCTTCAGATAGCGCGTGAGTGTCCATACCGATAAATATTGGGCCGGTGATATCATGTGCCGTTCTATACTCAACTAGCGCTTGCGAAATCGCAGCAATATGTATGTCATTAAAGGTAATGAGAGAAGAACACCCACGATGCCCAGATGTCCCGAAACTGACTCTTTGTTGCGCTATTTCAACTGAAGGCACAAATGAATAATAATCGGTTATTAGACGAGCGACATTAATTAGCATATCGGTAGTGGCAAGCTGTCCTGCCATTGGATGAAGACTCATATTTTTCCTTTTTCGACAAGTTTTCGGACGGTAATATGTTACCTTTAATTGCAGAAAAAACCTACATACGTAGGTATTAATCCGGTAAAGGTAGTTTTTAACTAATTCAATTACACTAGATTTAAGAGCGGTTAGTGCAAAAAACATATGGCGAATATAAAAATCAGATGCGAAAAGATATAGAAAGCTGTGTGACAGCCATAAGACAAAAAATCAAAGGCAAGGATGAGCAAATACAATTAGCTCTCGTTTGCTTATTAGCTAAAGGTCATTTGTTATTAGAAGACCTACCAGGAATGGGAAAAACAACGTTGAGCCAATGCTTAGCATCCGTTCTTAGTATGGATTATGCGCGGGTCCAATTTACTTCAGACTTGCTTCCTGCGGACATGTTAGGCGTCAATATATATGAACCCGACAGCCATCAATTCAGCTTTCACCCTGGTCCAATATTTCACCAAGTGTTGTTAGCCGACGAAATAAATAGAGCAAGTCCTAAAACCCAAAGTGCATTGCTTGAAGCTATGGCTGAAAGCCAAGTAACAATTGATGGCAACAGTTACGAATTACCCATGCCCTTCTTTGTAATTGCAACTCAAAATCCATTATTTCAATCAGGTACCTACCCGTTGCCCGAGTCTCAAATTGATCGTTTCACAATGAAATTATCGTTAGGTTTCCCTAACTTTGAAGCTGAAAAATCCATGTTATTAAATAACAATGACCGCTCGTTTAGTCAAACAGTATTAGACACTCAACAGCTTTTAGAACTGCAAAGACAAGTGTCTGATGTAGTGGTCAGCGAAGCGGTAGTTGATTATATATTAACACTCGTTAATACAACCAGAGACAATCCTGAATTCCCAAATGCGTTATCTCCCAGAGCCTCAAAAGCAATATATCACTGCGCACAAGCATTTGCGTTTATACATGATAGAACTTACGTTATTCCTGAAGATGTTCAAATGATCTTTCCATCGGTTACTGAACATCGACTAAGAGGTCAAGAGCAGTTCGCACAAAATACTAGTTCACTTAGCGTGCAGTTATTGAAAAAAGTCGACCCTATTGCCGCTTAGGAATTTTTTATGAAGTACTGGACTCAAAAACGTATCGACCAATGGTTGGATAAGCGCATTCCATCAAGTCCCGCTTATCAGATGGATGTAAACAACACATTTATACTACCGACTCGATTTGGTTGGGCTATCCTAGGCTTAATGAGTTGTTTGTTCATCTTAGGTACAAATTACCAAAACAACGTCATTTTAATGTTTTGTTACTTTGTGTTCGCTCTTTTGCTACTCTCCTTATTTCATAGCTATGTTAACTTTGTGCAATTCCATATTGCCTTTCGACCTATCCACAACTCCTTCGCCAATAAATATGTTCAATTGCAACTTGATTTGTCGCACAAAGTAAATAGAACAGCGCTCCACTCGTTGTCAAATATCGCTATTTTTAGCAAACGTTATCCTGTTTATGAATACTTAGAAGATGGTGTAAACACTATCGCAATACATCAATTCTCAAGAGGATTACATGAGCTACCTAGAGTGTCAATTGAGAGTATTTTCCCCTTCGGATTATTTAGATGTTGGTCACACCTTTCTGTACCCAGCCAGTTTTTCGTTTTTCCGGCCCCTATTGCTTGCAGTTTAAAATTACGCCAGCACAATTCAAAAGGTAATACAGGCAATAAGTCCGGTGTTACAATAACCACAGAAGACTTACAGGGTATAAGAGACTATCGCGATTCGGACCCTATTCATCATGTGTCATGGAAACATTTTGCAAAAGGCCAAGGTTTACTTAGTAAAGATTTTAGTGAACGTTCTGCAATATCAGGCTGGTTACATTTCAGTGATTACTTTAATGGAAACGTTGAATATGCACTTAGCGAAATTACCTTTCAAATACTCGAATTAAGCAATCAAGAAGCAAGCTTCGGTTTTTCAATTGGAAAACAACAAATAATGCCAAACACTGGCATGCAACATAAACAAAAATGCTTAGAAACCGTTGCATTATATCGCCACAACCAAGCCCAGCATAATATTTGCGACAACGATGATGCTACCGAAATGGAGCATCCGCAACATGCAAAGAGTTAAAGTCTACAATCAAAAAATTGCTTCGTTGATAACATTAGGTACCTTTGCTGCCCTAATAATCTCATTAATAGAGCCATTAATGGGATGGGTTTTAGTCTTATGTGCTTGCTCATTTTGCATTACCTTATACAAGTCAATTAAGCACAGTAACCCTCTTAAAAATTCAATATTGAATTTATTAGCTATTTTATGCATCTCAATTTTAATTTGGTTAGCGACAGATCATGGCTTATTAAAAACGATGATTAATTTGCTCGTGGTTGCTTGTTGTTTAAAAATTCTAAATTTACACCATACTGGTGACTATCAAATAGTTGTGTCAATTCAGCTTTTTTTGGTCGCCTGTGGACTTATTTTCCATCAAAGTTTACTAAATAGTTTATTTTACGCACTGCTGGTTATCTTCATGTTTTGCGCATTACACGCCATTAAAATTAAAGAGACTAGCCTAAACAATTATTCAAAGCACACTGTTATTCTTCTTCTACAAGCGATCCCAATAGCCGCTTTATTGTTTTTTGTTACACCCAAACTGTCTCCGTTATGGCAAATGCCAATTAACCAGTCTAATACAACGGGCTTATCTGAAAAAATGACACCCGGTGACATTGCAAATTTAGCAAAGTCGGATGAGTTAGTCTTCAGGGCTGAATTTACGGGTTCCTTGCCGTCTCCACAACAGCGTTATTGGCGTGCTATTGTATTAGACAAATTTGATGGAAAAAGCTGGTCTATTTCGAAAAGAGATAATAGTTTTGATGGTCCTAAAACAATAGAATTTCAGGGGCAGTCATTAGATTATATTGTGATAGCCCAGCCGACATCGACGAAATGGCTATATTCTCTAGACATTCCAATTTTAATCCGAGGTCTATCAACGCAAACTATATCAACCAATCAACAGTTTCAATTAACCGGCAGCAGACCTTTATATACGAGGGGTTTATACGCTATTAAATCATTTGTAGAACAGCCTTTAAACATTTATAGAGGCTATGAAAATTTGTCTCAGTATTTACAAATACCAGCAGATGGTAACCCAGATACTGTTGACTTCGTCATCCAGAATATTAATTCATCGATGACAACTCAAGAAAAAATAGACAAGTTAACATCGCCGTTTTTAAGTAGTGATTTTAGCTACACACTTTCACCACCGTTGATGCAATCTGCACCTATTGATGAATTCTTGTTTAAAAACAAAACCGGATTTTGTTCCCACTATGCGTCCGCACTCACCTACATGTTGCGCCTTGCAAACGTCCCAGCTCGCATTGTAACCGGATATCAAGGAGGAGAGGTGCAATCTGGCAATGTAATAAGTGTACATCAATTTGACGCACACGCGTGGGTAGAAGCTTGGGATAATGACAAAGGATGGATTCGCATAGACCCCACTGCAATCGTTGCACCTAATAGAGTGATATCCGGTCTGCTAAGCATGATACAAAATCAACAAGAATTTAGGGAGCAATCTCCGTTTTCCCTAACTAACTTAAAACAATATGCGGTATATAATCAATTAAGACTTTTGATGGCACAGATGGATCATAGTTGGGATCAATCTATATTGAGTTACAACCAAGAAAGGCAAAAGTCACTGCTAAAAGGAATATTTGGAAATATAAAAGCTGAAAGCTTCAGTTACGCCCTTATTGGTAGTTTTGTGATTATTGGGCTATTTATTGGTTTGTTGTTTGTACCAAAGCGCAAACCAAAGGCATCTGATGAAAGCAAATGGATAAATAAGCTGTTTCAATTATTCGAAAAGCAAAAATTATCTCGCATTGAGAATGAGACATTACAGCAATTTAGTCAGCGAATAGGTCCGCAATTAACGCCACTAGCCAACAGTGCGCTTGGCTTTATAGTTAAAGAATATTACGAGTGGAAATATACCAACATACAGCAAAAAAGCGCATTTGAAACACTTAGAGTCCGACTGCATAAACACATGATGACCTTACAATCGCAATTTACTAGTAAATAATTAAGAGGATTAACATTGATTTTCACCTAACGTTGGAAGGTGACTTTTGGAGTACCACTAAGAAACAAGTACTATTGTGAAAGTATTGTCATTTCAAAAAGTTAGGGAATGCTTGCAAATACCTAGATGCCGGTGATATTCAAAACCTAATAGCAACCCTATATCGGCTAACTGCCAAACGCCTTGGCTTAAACCATGTAAATATTACTGACATAAAAAACCCAGCTAAAGCTGGGTTTTGTAGGTATTTAACTAGCTCAAAACACTATTTCTTAGCTGCTTTTCTCGCTTTAACTTCTTCAATAACAGACTCAGCAACGTTCGCTGGGCAAGGGTTGTAGTGTGAGAATTCCATTGAAAACTGACCACGACCCGATGTCATTGTGCGAAGCGAACCAATATAACCAAACATTTCTGAAAGTGGCACATCGGCTTTAACGCGCACACCAGTAACACCTGGTTGTTGATCTTTTATCATACCGCGACGACGGTTTAAATCACCAATAACATCACCAACATGGTCGTCTGGCGTATAAACGTCAACAGCCATAATAGGTTCAATTAACTGTGGACCAGCTTTCGGGATTGACTGACGGAAGGCGCCTTTTGCAGCAATTTCAAATGCAATTGCAGATGAATCCACGGCATGGAAACCACCATCGTAAAGTTCAACTTCGACATCCAATACAGGGAATCCAGCCATTACGCCTTCTCCCATCATGCCTCTAAAACCCTTCTCAATTGCTGGGAAAAATTCCTTAGGAACGTTACCACCAACAACTTTAGAAACAAATGTAAAACCAGTGTTCGCTTCACCTGGACGGATCTTGTAATCAATTTTACCAAACTGACCAGAACCACCAGATTGTTTCTTGTGAGTATATGAGTCATCAACTTCTTTGGTAATTGTTTCACGATATGCAACTTGAGGCTTACCAACAACCAACTCAACACCGTAAGTACGCTTAAGAATGTCTACTTTAATATCTAAGTGAAGTTCACCCATTCCACGCAAAATTGTTTCACCCGAATCTTCATCAGTTTCAACTTTGAATGTTGGATCTTCAGCAACCATTTTCCCAATTGCAATACCCATCTTTTCAGTAGAGCCTTTATCAGCAGGTGCAACTGCAATAGAAATAACTGGTTCAGGGAAAACCATTGGCTCTAGCGTACAAGAATGTTTCGGATCACATAATTTATGACCTGTTTGAACGTTCTTCATACAAACGATAGCAATAATATCACCAGCTTGAGCTGTACTTATTTCAGTACGGTCATTCGCGTGCATTTCAACCATGCGGCCTACACGTTCTGACTTACCGGTAAACGAGTTAAGAATACTGTCACCTTTGTTCAACGTACCAGAATAGATACGGATAAAGGTTAGTGCGCCAAAACGGTCAACCATGATTTTAAATGCTAAGGCACGGAAAGGTTCTGTAGGATAAACAATCGCTTTTAAGCCATTCGGCTCACCAAATTCATCAGTCAAATCTTGTGGGTCAACTTCAGCTGGCGCCGGCAAGTAATCAACAACGGCGTCAAGAATATTTTGGACACCCTTGTTCTTAAACGCAGAACCACAATATGTTGGGAAGAACTCAAGTTTACGAGTACCGTCGCGGATGCAACGCTTGACGTCAGCTAGAGACGGTGTTTCACCTTCCATATATGCCATCAATAATTCGTCATCTTGCTCTAAAGCCGTTTCAATTAGAAGTTCGTGGTATTCATTTACCTTGTCAACCATATCAGCAGGCACTTCACCGACAGTGAAGTTCTCTGGAAGACCGGTGTCATCCCAAATGTATGATTTTTTCTCAAGTACATCAACGATACCTACGAAGTCGTCCTCAATGCCAATTGGCAAAGCCATAACGAGCGGATTTGCACCCAACACGTCTTTAACTTGCTTAACAACACGGTAGAAGTCAGCACCCATGCGGTCCATTTTGTTCACGAATATAATTCGTGCAACTTCTGAGTCGTTCGCGTAGCGCCAGTTTGTTTCTGATTGTGGCTCAACACCACCAGATCCGCAAAAAACACCCACACCACCATCAAGTACTTTC
>JAWUVZ010000140.1:0-38300 GCA_034112105.1 Glaciecola sp.
GCAGGACGAATGACTAAGGTTCCCTGAATGCTGCGGCCCTGTCGAAGTAATGTTATTTCTACTGAGTCGCTTTGTTGATTGTCCAATAATCGCTGCAAGTTTCCACTATTTACCTGCCATTGACCCAAAGCAATCATTACATCACCGATTTGAGCCCCTGCTTGAACAATGGGTGAACCATCATGTACTGTTTGCAAAACAACGCCACTGCCCTGGTCTTTATAGGTTGCTCCTAATGCATGTTTGACCGTCTCTTTACTGGCTTTACCACCTTTATCATCGACTGCTGCTCGGCTTCTTAAATTTAACTTTAAGCCGATACTCTGAACCATCGTGTCTAAGGGTAAATCGAGCGTCGTATAAATAGCGATATTCAAAAATCCCGAGATATCGATATTAAAGTACTCTTTGCAGATCGTTTGAATTACATCGTTTGGCGTTCCGATATTTTTCAATCCATAATTTAACCAAAGTAGCTGCATTAACTGGTCAATAGAGTAACGATTGTTGCTGAGTTGTCGCAGGGTAATATCAAGCGCCAACGCAATGATAGCGCCTTTATTATAGTAGCTAACAATATGGTTGTGTGAGCCTGCATCTTGCTTATAAAATTTGCTCCAAGCATCGAAACTTGATTGCGTAATTGTTTGTTTATGTCGGCCCTGCGTTCTGTTCATGCGTGTTACATTCTCCCCCAGTATTTCTGCATAGCGTTGGGCGTTAATCAACTTAGTTCTGGCTAAACTCAAGTCATCATAAAGACTAGTAAACCCTTCATATATCCAGAGTTGCTCCATATATTGCTCAGCACTTAAGTCGGGTGAAATCATTATTTCAGGTTTTATGCGTTTAACGTTCCATGCATGAAAAAGTTCATGGCTGCACAAACTCAAAAATTGCTGATATTGCTCAGGTATGATGTCCGACTCACATCGCATAGGTAGATGGAATCGCGGGAACATAAGTGCAGTAGAAGCACGATGCTCTAAACCGCCAAAACCGTCTTCACATAACAGTGTGATAAACCAATAGTCTTTTTCTGGCAAACCGTTGAACAAATCTAGATGGTGTTTACAAAGCGGTTTTAGATCATTACAAATTCGTTCAACATCAGTTTCAGTATTTCCGGAAAAAACTAAATGAAAACGAGTACCAGCGACTTCAAATGTGTGTTTTTGAACAACGCCAAGTAGGACAGGGTGATCAATTAGTTCTTGGTAATTATCACATGTAAAGTAGTGCGTTGTATGGCCTCCAGATTTAACAACAGACACTTCTTTTAGTGACGTACACAACTGCCAATGTTTAGCGAGTTGATTATTAACAATTTCAACTGATATTGGCGCCTTTGAATGCGCTGTGAACTCTCTTACTTCTAAAAATGTGCTCGTGCCATTGAAAAACGCGTATTCATCAAATAAGTAAGCGCCACGAACGGATAAGTCAAAGGCGTAAACTTGATAAGCAATTTCTAAACCTGACGCAGCGTTTTCAACACGCCATGTTTGTTTATCAATTTGACTTATTGGCTGCTTTTCATTGCTCGGCGATAGCGCTTCCAACAGATGAATGTTTTTACAGAAGTCTCTTATCATATAACTACCTGGTATCCATGCAGGTAATGACAAATGGATAACATCATGGCGCGATGCTGGAATAGAAATTTTGACATTAAAAACGTGCTCAGTTAAATTTTCAGGTACGATGTGATAACAGAGCGTGTTTGTCATGAATAGAAGCCTTAGTTGGTTAAGTATTGCGTTTAGATTATATTATCATGGTATCAGTTACTTGTGTTTTAACAGTTGAAGAGTAAAAAAGGAATTTAAGTGAAACCGACCATATCCTCAGCGGATATTAATGCACTATTGTGTTTGTTGCCAAATACTGAGGCCGACATGCAACTGATTGCTCATGCACAGCCCGTGCGTTTAAAAACAATCTACTTTGGCACCGATGGCGAGCAATGCTTGTTGTTTAGATATCCTGCATCAACAGAGTCAGTTAATACCACGCACTTAATCGTGCCCGATACGCAACTCGTCATAAGATATGTGCTCGACGAGCCTTACGGCGAGGTGGTTGCGTTTAAAGTACGCGTTTTGAAAGTAATAAATTCTCCATTACCGATGGTAATTACAAGCTTTCCATCCGTACTACAAAAACTAGGACTAAGATCGCAAAAGCGCGCTATATCGGGTGTTCCTGTCGAAGTTGTTTTGGATGAACAGGAAAATAAGGAAGCTGAAGGATTAATTGTCGATATTTCAAAAAATGGTTGTAAGTTACTAATCCCATTTAAAACAGTACTTCAGGTTATCGAAACGGATGAAAAAATTACGCTTTGCGTTGAATTAGCCGAAAGAACATTATTACTTGCGGCTAAAGTCAAAAACGTTCGAATTGAAAAAGAGTTTCATGCTTATGGTATGCAGTTTGAAGATCATGATAATCAGCTTGAACGTTTACTTGAGCGTTACATGATCACGTTGTAAACTATTTGTTAAGAGAAACCAAATTATAAGAATAAAAACGATAAAGGGCTTTAAAATGCGCGAAGTAGAGCGACTAATTAATAAATACGGTGAAAGCCACACGAATAAAACAAATATCATGATACACGCGGTTGCTGTTCCTGCTATTTATTTTGTGACGATTGGTTTACTTTGGTCGATTCCCGTGCCTGAGTTTATGCAAGCAATGAAAATTACTTTTGCACATGTACTCGTAATTCCAACGCTTTACTATTATTTCAAGTTGTCTGGCCCAATTGGGGCGGCTATGACCTTACTGACGTTGGCTGCTTTTGGGGTTATCAAACTGCTCATTATGTTTCATTTGTCGGTTTGGATGTTTAGTTTAGGCTTATTCGTTGTGATGTGGATATTACAATTTATAGGCCATCATGTTGAAGGCAAAAAACCTTCATTTTTTGAGGACTTACGCTACCTGTTGATTGGACCCGCTTGGTGGTGGGTTCATTGGCTAAAGAGAATGAACATTAGCTATTAAGCAAATCCGTTTTTTATGCAAATTAGCAAAAAGAAGTCGTAACACATATCAACAAAAACGCTTTCATTGAAAGCGTTTTTTAATTTAACCCAAACGGGTTATTGTTTCTAAAATTTCGACAGAATATCTATTTAGATTCTTGGTGGTTGTTCGCGTCGTTGCTAAATTAACTAACACTGGTTTTGTGTGAGTTTCACCCACCATTAAACCATTCTCACCTTTTAAAATACTTTCTACCGCATATGTACCAAGACGAGTGGCGAGCATCCTATCTTTGCTGTCTGGTGAGCCGCCTCGTTGGACGTGGCCCAAGGTTAATACACTAACGTCAAATCCATTTTCTGAGACTAACGAGTCAGCTAATACATTGAGTCCGCCAGGCCACAGATTTTCTGTAACAATAATAATATGACTAGAGCTTGCATTATTTTTACGACGAGCATCGAGTTTGTCTAAAATTCGAACCAATTCCTCTCCGGCTGACGTAAATAATTCTGGAACTAGCACGTGATCTGAACCAGTACATATTGCTGAATTCAATGCGATAAAGCCAGCATCTCTTCCCATTACCTCTACTAAAAATATGCGCTCGAAGGCTTCTGCAGTGTCTCGAACTTTACCTATTGATTCAACCGCGGTTTGTATTGCAGTATGAAAGCCTATGGTGAGATGAGTTCCAGCTATATTATTATCAATTGTTGCTGGTATCCCAATAACAGGCTTATCCCAAAATTGTTGAAGGTGCTCAGCACCCTTAAATGAACCATTACCACCAACAACGATAAGTGCATCCACCTCATTTTCGTCTCAGTTTTGAGCGGCGAGTAGGGCACCTTCATCAGTCTTAAACTTCTCACAGCGAGCGCTATTTAAAATAGTCCCCCCGCGTTGAATAAGATTGTACATATCAGCAAAAATAAGCGAACGCCACTCTTGCTTTAGTAAGCCATTGAAGCCATATTTATAGCCAATAGTTTCAATGCCTTCATGTTCACAGGCTAAACATATTGCACGTAAACATGCGTTCATGCCAGGGGCGTCACTACCTGAGGTTAGTATTGCGATTTTATTTATGGGCATTTAAAACCTTTATTATTTCTATTGTCGTAAGAACATTACAATAGCAAAACTTTCGGAGCGGAGTAGGTGAGAGTGAAAAAAATTATTATTGTTGGTTTAGTTTTGCTTTTATCAGGTTGCTCAACAAAATTTGTTTATAAAAACGTGGACTGGCTAGTTTATTGGTATGTTGATGACTTTGTGAAGTTAACCAACCAGCAAGAGGATATTGTTGATGCTAAATTAGCGACGTGGCTTGAATGGCACAAAGAAACTGAATTACCTAAATATATCAATCACTTGAGTGAACTATCGGACGACATTCGAGCTCACCAGCTGAGCCTCGATAAAATGGATTACCACCAACAAAAAGCGGCAGATCACTGGATACGCCTAAAAGCTAAAATTATTCCGGATGTAGTCGCAATGTCACCTATGCTCTCGCAAGAGCAGCTGGATTCTATGTTCAAAGAAATTGATAAAATGAACGCAGACGAGGTGGATGAAAGAGAAGAACTGCTAACAAAAACGCCTGAAAAACGCAAAAGCGAATCTCTAAAACGGAAAAAAAGAAACTTAAAACGTTGGTTAGGCAAACTCACCAGTGAGCAAGAACAACTGGTTGAGAGCATGCATGGTGAATATCATTCAAACGATGAGTTGTGGTCGCAATATCGTGTTCGTTATCAAGCTGGGTTGCGAACACTTCTAAATGATACTGATAGGGGGGAGAGCTTTAAAACTAAATTGACGGAGTTGCTTATGAAGCCAGAGAAATATCGTGGAGAGCTTCTTAATCAAAGAAATATTGAAAATAGTAATAAATATAAGGAATTTTTATTAGCAGTTGATGCCTTGGTAACTGAAGATCAGAGAGAACACTTGCTTGAAGAAATTGCTGAGTTTGTTGATGATATGAATGATTTATTGAAGTAGTTAATGAGTGTGTCTCGGATCGATTTATTTTAGGGGGAGAATATCAAAAAATTTTTGACTAGTACTAGCATTAATTATTTGTGTTTTATTGGATACCTATAAAAAAGCTAATGGATTTTTATGTCAGTTAGACAGAGCAAAGTTCAATGAACAAAAAACAGTAGACCCATCAGTTACAAAATCTGGTTTACGGTATCGTAAAAAGGTGTTGGTTTAATACATATGTTGACCACCAATAACAGTCAATGTAGATCCAGTAATAAAGCTGGATTGATCATCGGCTAAAAAAGACAGACTGTATGCAATATCTTCAGGTTAACCTAAACGGCCAACTGGGATCGTCTTGATGATTTCAGCTAAAATTTCGGGAGGGATAGTTCTAACCATATCGGTGTCGACGTAACCTGATGCAATTGCATATACGGTAATTCCTTTACCTGCACTTTCCAGTGCCAGTGCTATAGTAGAGCCATGAATACCAGACTTAGCTGCTGCATAGTTCACTTGGCCATATTGCTCTGGTTGACCATTTACCGGTCCTACATTAATAACATGTTCAAACTGTCTGATGCGCATGCCATCAATGACCGCACGACAAACATTAACGCAAGAAGCTAAGTTAGTTTGAATAACAACATCCCATTGTTCAAATGTCATCCGATTTATTATGGCGTCTCTCGTAATTCCAGCATTATTTATTAATATATCGACAGGTCCATATTCGTTCTCAATTTTTGCAATCTCTGTAGCAGTTTGCTCAAAATTTCATACATCAAATTTTGCTATGGGAATCCCGGTTCGCAGCGTAAATTCACTTGCTTTACCATCATTTCCTCCATAATTAGCCACAACATTGTAACCTTTTTCAAAAAGCTTATTACAAATTGCTTCACCAATTCCGCGGGTGCCCCCTGTAGCTAACGCTACTCTGGTCATATCTACTCCCTTTAAAGTGTCTTAAACCATTAAATACAATACTGCATAAATTTGCTCGATATACATAGTGTAAAATGTGATGGATATAGATCAAAGATTACATCTATTAGGTACATTAACTTAATGAAATATAGAGGAAAAATGAGGATATATTGAATATTTTAGGTATATTGGTTACTCTTTGAACTATTATAATGCCCCAAAAGGTAAAAGCCTTAGGGTGAAAATCAAAAATATTAAAACAGGGAGTTAACTATTTTGATCAGACATTGCCAATTAATATTAATAAACACGTTGCTTTGCATTATCGTTTTTACTTGTTTTCAGAGCGTCGCCTCTTCGAAATTGACCTTTGAAGATTATGCCCAGTTACCAAATATTCGCTTTATGACCATTTCATCAGATGGTAAACGTTTGGCTTACATAAAGACTCATCCTAGTGGTGAGCGCGTCATGATTATCGATAAAAATTCATTGGCTGCTATTGGATCTATTGAAGTAGGTGATACTAAAATTCAATCTCTGTATTTTATTGAAAAAGATAATATAGTGATTAAAACTTCAAAATTATCTCGAATTTCAAATTATAGGGGTAAACATCATATAGAAAATGCCTTTGTTTATAATATTGAATCGAAGACAATTCGACCTTTATTAACCACTGGGGAATCTATTCATAAAGGGCAAACACAGCTTGGTGAAATTATTGGTGTTAGTGAAGATAAGAAAAGTATATTTATGCCAGCATATATCGGTAATGATCGTCGATTTAAACCAGACTATTCATTAGTGAAAGTAAACTTAGCTTCTCCTCATCTTTTTAAACCATTAGGTATTGGCAGTGAAACTGCTTTTGACTTTTTCTTAGGTAAAGAGAAAAATCCTATGGTAAGAGAAAGTTATAATAATGAAACTGATATTCATACAATTGAAGTAAGAAAAGCTGATGAATGGCAGAGTATATACACATTTAAGTCGGAAATAAGAGATGTAAATTTGGTTGGGTTAACGTCAGATTACAAAAATTTAGTGGTATTAAAACATAACGAAACTAATAATGTTTTTGATTATCAACTGATGTCTCTCGGCAGCGGCGATATAGAGCCTAGTGGTTTTGCCAAACAAGATTCTGATATTGACCACGTAATTACTGATATAAATCGTGTAGTTTATGGTTTTGTTTACTCAGGTTTCATTCCAACATATAAGTTTTTTGATGAAGACGTAGACGCTAGATATAAAAACATACGCGATATGTTTACCGATCATTCAGTATTTTTACAAAGTTGGAGTGACGACTTTTTAAGCCTAGTTGTTTACGTCTCTGGAAATAGCGCCCCAGGAGATTATTACCTATTTGAAAAAGGTAAAAAGCCTGTTTATCTTGCTACGTCTCGCGCAAATATTGATCCCGGCAACATTAACCCTGTTGGTCAGTTAACAGTAACAGCACGTGATGGTTTTGAAATTCCTACTTTAGTAACTATTCCTAAAATATCATTGTCTAATATGAAAAATTTACCTGCTGTACTCTTACCACATGGCGGGCCTGCAAGTTATGACACTAAACAGTTTTATTGGACAGCTCAGGCTTTGGCTAATGAAGGTTATCTGGTAATTCAACCTCAATTTAGGGGGTCATCGGGTTATGGCTTAGAACATAAGCAGGCTGGTGATGGAGAGTGGGGAGCAAAAATGCAGGATGATTTAACAGACACCGTCCTACAATTGTCTAAACAAGGTTTAATTGACAAAGAAAGAGTGTGTATTGTTGGTGCGAGTTATGGAGGTTATGCGGCGTTGGCGGGTGGTGCATTCACTCCGGACTTATATCAGTGTGTTGTATCGGTGAGTGGTGTTAGTGATATTCCAGATATGATGTCACGTGCAAAATATGACTATGGGAGTAATCATTGGGTTGTATCCTACTGGGACAAAATTATCGCTGGGGCTGATGATACCGATGAATTGTTGGAGAAAATATCCCCCTCAAATTTTGCGAAAAATTTTAAAGCCCCCACATTGTTATTGCATGGAGAAGATGATCACGTGGTACGTATTGATCAGTCAAAGCTCATGTATAAGCGATTAAAAAAAGCGGGAAAAAACGTCAAATTTGTTGAGTTAGATGGTGAGGATCACTATTTGTCATCCGGGGAAACACGAAAACAAGCTTTAAAAGAAATCATTTCTTTTGTAAATAAACATATTGGACGTTAATAAAAATTATAAATAACGTCTGCAGATTATGTTGCATACTGTCTTGAGCCTTTGGGCTCATTAGGGCTGTGTTCTTTGGCTTAACAAAGGTAGGAATCGCAGTTAATGCCCGGCTGGCTAATTCTCTAACTGCATTAGGCTAGTTCTAAAATGTTAATTTACCTATCACAACGGCGCATAATACCAAGCCAAATTAAAAATATAGACTGATACCCCTTAGATTTACTATGCAAAAACTTAAACTTTACTCGACTCTCAATAACGACTATTCTTTATTCAGCTTGTTATTTATACAATTAAACAATAAAAAAGGAATGTTTCATGTCTATCAAAATAAGCCTAGAACTAAGCGATAATGATTTAACTCACTTTCGTGAACTAATGCGATTAGCTATCGATAAAATAAAAGATTTGCCAGAGCAAGAAATTATCAGCAAGGCTGAAGCTTTATGTCAAGAAATGGGTGGCGCCAATATTCCCGATTTTGTTACTCAACGCGTAACATCGTTAAAACAATTGATCAGTGCTTTGAATGATGAAGAATGGCAAATTCCTGATGATGAAAAAGCTGAAATTTTAACGTCAATTGCTTATTTTTGTGAACCACAGGATCTAATACCAGACAACATTCCGGGATTGGGTTATTTAGATGACGCCATTATGATCGAATTAGTTATTCAAGATATGTCATTAGATCTTCAAGCTTATGACTCTTTTTGCAGTTTCCGCAGCGCCGAAGAAAATCGACGAGGTAGTGAAGCCAATATAAATCGTGAAAGCTGGTTAGCTTCAACGCGCAGTGAATTGCGCTCAGGTTTACGAAGGAATAAGTCGACCACAGGTAAAAGAAGAATATTTTCTCGTATAATGTGAATGCCAAAATACGACTTTAGACAGCCGCAAAATAATCACTTAGCGGCTTTTTATTGCAAATTAAACTGCTATTGACCACACATAATAACTGTCGGCTAATTAAGGACGACGCAAGAACGAGTGCTGAATGCGAAGCCAGTAGGAGCGCTATTGTCTTTTTTGACAACTAATATGTCATTTTCACTGATGTAAACGACACGCTCATCTTCCTTTTTTTGACAATGCGAATATTCAAATGTTTCATAGTTATATACAAATGATGCAATTAAATTATCAAGATAATAGATTTTGGTAGAGTCTTCATCTGTCGTGCCAATTACCCCCTCAATTTTCTCGTTACTGAGGACTTCATCTTTTGTGACCGGAACACTCTCTGCTAAATTCTCGTTTATACGGTTGTCATACTTTTCTTGAAGATTACGTTTAGCCGTCAATAGGTCTTGGCGTTTTTCCTCACTCAAGTTCTCTGCTTGAAGTTCATTTTCTATTATATCTAAACCTACTTTAGTGACTTGTTTATTTACAATACTTTCTGAGTCCTCCGAAAAGCGCAAGCCTGGAGTATGCGGTAAATTAAGCTGTTCACCATACCAACTAAGCGAATTAAACACGGTCATAGAAACAGGCATCAATAGAATTAAACGCACTATGATAAAGGTTTTTGGGAAAGCTTCTTGAGGCTTTGTTGTTCTAGCTATAATCCTTATCAATACCAATATGCCCCGCAGCAAACGCAGTATTTGCATTAAACCAAAAATTACTATCATGCCTACTACGCTTACTACCATTAGCCATAAGGGCAGCACCAAGAGCGTCGTTACGCCCAGAGTATGATAAAGTTGGGTGGGGTCAGCTGTAATGATAATGTTGACTTTTTGTGCAGCCACGGCAAGTGTGAAATTGGCAATAGCTGCATATAAAACTAGCAAAATTAGTCTGCCGAATGTCGATTCCCATACTTTTAAAAAAATAGCCCAGAGCTCTCTCGCCATTCCAAAAAAAGCAAGAATGCCAACAAACCACATCATCGTGTTTGGGGCATTCATGTCACCGTCAACAACAATATAGAAAAAAAGTGCGACTATATAAATAATTTGATTTGTATGTAGTTTCGCCCAGCGCTCTCCCAATCCTAATCGCCAGCGTTTTATCTTCCCCACTAATGTTTGTTTAGCAGGAAACTCTGCATCTTGTTGTTTAGATAGATTGGCTTGTTCTTGCAATTCCTCGGACATAACAACAGCTTCCTTTATTATCTCTTGCGTACACAAGTGCGGTAATTATGTACAATGAGATGAAAAACTACAAATTAATTTTTTAGTCTGCACACTGTTGTTTAAATAAGCAAAAAATAGTGCAATGTCGCTATCAATTATCTTGCACGCAAATAGTAAATAGCAAAAAATTGGGAAAGGCATTATTTTAAAATCGCTATTGGAAGACTTAAGTATTTCTGATCATATTATCACTGCATATAGCCGCGAATTATTTTGTATTCACAGTTGGGCTTACCTATATTAGCAATGGTCTTATCAATAGGATAAAGGGCGAAATTTGCATTAACAAATAATTTACCCAAATATGAATTTTTTATATCAAAGTACATGCTCTACAATTTTTAGTGGTGTCTTTGTAAGCAATGACATATTCATAATGCGTCGATGATGCTCGGTGCATCTATGTTGAAGTAATGGTTATCCACATTTGAAGTAATTTGACAATATGTTGCAATACATTAAGTGTCATTCCTATATTGAGTCGCAATCTTTATTTTTTTGTATTACTTCGATGAAAAAAACTTGAGTTATAGGGACTGGCTGACGATAACAAATTACCAGTTAATAACTATGTGTTAAATGGATAAAGTCACCGCACCGCATATTGAACAGCAATTGCGGTTAAATCGCAGTATGAAAGGGCTAAATACAAATAAGAGTTTGTTTTATTTGTATTTATCTATGCTCGAAAAAGATCTGTCGGCAATGCCACAATTCGCCGATTCGCAATCAACGAATGAGGTTGTGTATGCTGATATAGAGTCACATTCTTATAAACATTCTGCACTCCAATTCACAACGTTAGATTTTAAGATCCAACCGTCGTTTTCAGCAGCTGTTAATGCGCAAGCGAATAGCACACTCCAGTTGCTCAATGCTTTTTTCCCTCAAGGTTTATCCCAACATAATAATCACCTAAGACTTGATGATGATGTAACAGAGGGGCTGGATTATTTTGCCAAGCAACGTGTTAATAAAGCGATATATTCAGACGCCGATAGTTTGGCAGGCGAAAATGTAATTCAAGTTGATGAAACATTGTTGTTCGATCTCATTCCCAAAGCAACTGAATTTACCCTATAATCCCCTAAGTTAGATCAATATTCATTAAGTTTGCATGGAAAAAACATTATTTTTCTGCTACTTTGCGCGCGTAATTTTGCCCTGGTTTTACGTTCCAATCTGCAAAAGGAAAACTATGAACAACTACATTGTATGCGCGTTATATAAATTCGTCACGTTGAACGACTATGAAGAAATGCGCGAGCCTCTTCGTGATTTTATGGAAAAGTACCAAATCAAAGGTACTATTTTACTCGCTTGTGAAGGTATTAACGGCACTGTATCTGGATCTCGTGAGGCGGTTGATGCATTGCTTGCTTTACTCAACGCTGATAAGCGTTTAGATCCTATTTCAACTAAAGAATCCCTGCACGAAGAACAGCCATTCTATCGTACAAAAGTGAAGCTAAAAAAAGAGATTGTAACGATGGGTGTGGAAGGCATTGACCCGAAGCGCACGGTAGGTAGTTATGTAAAACCAAAGGATTGGAATGATTTAATTTCAGACCCCGAAGTAACATTAGTCGATACCCGCAATGATTATGAAATTGAGATTGGTACTTTTAAATATGCGGTTAATCCAAAAACTGACACATTTCGGGAGTTTCCAGCTTATGTTGCAAAGGAATTGGACCCAGCCAAACATAAAAAAGTAGCCATGTTTTGCACTGGCGGAATACGTTGTGAAAAGTCGACTGCGTATCTGAAAGAGCAGGGCTTTGAAGAGGTTTATCATTTAGAGGGCGGAATTTTACAATATTTAGAAGATGTGCCCAAAGAAGAGTCATTGTGGGAAGGTGATTGTTTCGTATTTGATAATCGAGTTGCCGTTAATCACGACTTGCAAAAGAGTGAGTATGATCAATGTTACGGCTGTAGGCTGCCAATTACCGATGAAGACAAATTAAGTAACACATTTGAAGCAGGTGTTAGTTGCCCGAAATGTTTCGGTAAACACACTGATGATCAGATTGAACGTTTCAGAGAGCGTGAGAAACAGGTGGGCCTTGCTAAACTGCGCAACGAAGAACACGTTGGAACGGAAGCCAGATTAGTGATAGAACAAAAACGCCGGATAAAAGCAGAAGAACAGCGAACTCGTAGTCTATTGAAAAATAAACAACAGGAACAGTAACCTCGCTTTTCTCCTAGACACTTAAGGGGCTATAGGAGTAAACTTCCTACCTATAAAGCGAAACGATCACGAGGATCTATGATGAGCAAGGACCAAAAGCTAACAGAAGCGCAAGTTGCGGAAATAAGAAAAGACTTTGATTTTTTCGACAGAGATTTAAACGGACAAATTGATCTGCATGAGTTCATCGAATTGTTGACTGTGCTATCGCCAAAGACTAAAGCTGGAAACGTACAAGAAGGTTTTTCACTGATTGATGGAAACGGAGACGGTTTTATCGATTTTGGTGAATTTCTTGAGTGGTGGAAAGACGGCTGGTGGGAATACTAGGTCAGTTGATTTTGAATGTGTTTCAAAGATAAAAGCCCTTACTATAATTATACTAAGGGCTTTTTTGTATCCCATATCTAAGTAGACACAATAGCTTACTCAACCAAGGCAACAAAGTCTTAGCTTGGGGCACCTTGAGAGACCGAAACCGGCTCGGCATCACAAATTTACTGTTAACCATCCCATCTTTTATCCGCTGCGAAAAAAACATGTAGAATTGCGCTTAGACGCTAAGTTTCAATATCATCTTGTGTATCGTCGTTAAAGTTAAAATCATCGGCATTGTCTATGTCATCAACTACCGCTCTGGGTTTGCGTTTAACTGGAATAAACCCCGTATCAACAGCATCCATAGTTCTTACGCGTTTTTTAACTGGGTTCTTCATCGCTTTTGGTTGTGCTTTTACTGCTGACTTGTTGTCAACTTTTTTCTCTACTATAGCCCGTCTACCTTTAAATTTGGTGGGCAGCTCTGTATATTCAGAAAACGAATAATCTTGGGTAAGTTTTGATTTAATTGCACTAAAACTATGCCAGTCTTTACCGCTGATAAAAGAAATAGCGACTCCTTTATTACCCGCTCTCCCAGTACGACCTATTCGGTGAATATATTCATCTGCAAATTTAGGCAAGTCGTAATTAATCACTAAGGCTACGTTCAACAGATCAAGCCCACGTGAAGCAAGGTCAGTAGTGACTAAAACGGAATGTAGACCACGTGAAAAAGCACTAATTATGCTAGAACGTTGACCTTGGATAAGCTCACCGTGCAAACTAATTGCTTCAATGCCTTTGTCGATGAGTTGTTGAGCAATACGACCTGTATCTTCGCGAGTTGCAGTGAATACAATAGCCTGAGTTCGGTTCGCTAGGACTAATGATTTTAGAAGCAATTGGTCTTTGTGTGAAACCCCGTCCGACAAATAGAATTTTTGTTCGATATCAGCGTGCGGAATAGCCACGTTATCTATTACTATCTGTTCAGGTGCATTCAACATTTTTTCTGTCATAGCGTGCACTGCGGCACTGTCTATGGTTGCTGAAAACATCATTGTTTGGCGTTTACGATGATTAGCAGCGCGATGAATAAGATCCAGTTGGTCCGAGAACCCGAGTTCAAGCATGCGGTCTGCTTCGTCTAAGATTAATAATTCAATACCATTGAGGAAGAAGCTTTTACCTTCAATGTGATCTGCAATGCGACCTGCTGTGCCAACAATAATATCAGGCTTTTTGCGTAACATTTTGACTTGATCATTGTAGTTTTCACCACCGACAATTAACGCGACTGATATAGAGGATTGTGTGGCGGTTAACTTTTTAGCTTGCATAAAAACTTGTTTAGCAAGTTCTCGGGTTGGCGCAAGAATAATCGCTCTAGGGTCTGCTTTTGTTAGCGGTCTGCTGGTCAGCAGGCGGTTGACCGCAGGCACTAGAAATGCGAGCGTTTTTCCTGAACCTGTTTTTGCCCCGGCAACAACGTCTTTGCCTATAAGGGCATGGGGAATGCTTTTATGCTGCACTTCTGTTAGCGTGTCAATTTGCATAACAGACAACGCTTTAAGTACACGGCTGTCGATGGGGAGTTCAGAAAATAACAAGATAGAGCCTCTTTTAATAATTCCAAGGCATTATCCTTGAAATACGTTAGTTATAAAAGAAAAACCCCAACATATTACTGTTAGGGTTTATTTCGAACTAAAGTCAATCTATTAAATATAATAAATTCTAGTTAATTAGCATTTCAGGGATATCTCCCTCAACGACCAATTTTCCTGCTGTCTTTTCAATGATTTCTTCAATACCCACGCCAGGTGCACGCTCTCTCAAATGAAATGCGTTGTCTTTCACTTCTAGTACAGCTAGGTCGGTAATGATGCGAGTAATACAATTTACACCCGTTAATGGCAATGTGCAGGCAGGTAGAAGCTTCGAATTTCCATGTTTATCGGCATGCGTCATGGTTACGATGATATTCTTAGCGCCGGCGACTAAATCCATCGCACCACCCATACCTTTAATCAACTTATTGGGGATCATCCAAGACGCAATACTACCGCTAACATCGACTTCAAATGCGCCGAGAACCGTAAAGTCGACATGACCACCTCTGATCATGGCAAAACTTTCTGCCGAATTAAAAATGGAAGCACCGGCTGAAGCCGTCACGGTTTCTTTTCCGGCATTGATCATGTCTGCATCTACCTGCTCTTCAGTTGGGTAAGGTCCCATTCCGAGTAATCCGTTTTCAGACTGCAACATAACTTCGATATGTTTAGGAACATAATTGGCCGCTAGAGTAGGAATGCCAATACCTAAATTCACGTAATTGCCGTCTTTAAACTCTTGCGCAACGCGCATTGCAATTTGGTCTCTTGATAATGCCATGATTATGCTCCTTTTGACGTTACTAAACGCTCTATACGTTTCTCGAATGAACCCAGAATAACGCGATCAACATAAATACCAGGTGTATGTATTTGGCTAGGTTCTAGTTCACCGGGCTCAACAATTTCTTCAACTTCAACCACGGTAATCTTACCTGCCGTTGCTGCCATCGGATTGAAGTTCATTGCTGTGTGTCGATAAATGCAATTTCCATATCTGTCGGCTTTCCACGCTTTTATAATCGCGAAGTCACCGCTAATAGCCTCTTCAAGAATATAGTCGCGACCGTTGAACTGGCGACTCTCTTTACCGTCGCCTACAGGTGTGCCGAAGCCAGTAGCCGTGTAGAAGGCCGGAATCCCTGCGCCGCCAGCTCGCATTTTTTCCGCTAGCGTGCCTTGTGGTGTTAATTCGACTTCGAGCTCACCACTAAGCAATTGTTTTTCAAAAAGGGCATTTTCGCCAACGTATGAAGAAACCATCTTTTTAATTTGTTTGTCTTCTAATAAAACACCTAGTCCAAAGCCATCGATGCCACAGTTGTTGGAAACAACGGTGAGTCCCTTGGTTCCCATACGCTTGACTTCGGCTATTAAGCCTTCAGGAATGCCACATAAGCCGAAGCCACCGGCAATAATCGTCATATTGTCTTCAAGTCCATGCATCGCTTCTGCGTAGCTTGTTACTACCTTGTCAAAACCAGCCATGAGTGCTCTCTTATGTTGTTCATTAAAAGTATAGTATTTACTAAGAAAACAAATTTGTAAAATTGATTTATTCTGTGTATTAATAGTTTAAAGTTATTAATAATTTTATGCTTTGAAACAAATACCTAGATTTACGTAAGATGGGAGATGCTTTGCTACCCATTTCTTTAGTTATTGGATGTAGTTTGCGCCAATAATATTTAATAGGCTAGGTAGTAATAGCCAAGTTACTAATTTTGTATAATTATTTAAAGAGTAGTTAATGCTGTCTATTAAAAATCTTAAATCCTTTGTCGAACTTGCAAAATGTCAATCATTTGTGGAAGCTGCACAAAAACGACATATATCTCAACCGGCACTATCAAGTGCTATAAAAAAGATGGAACAAGAATTGGGTGGGGCGCTTTTTAGTCGTTCAACACGAAGCGTAAAATTAACGCCTGAGGGAGCCTCTTTTTTGCCGGTAGCTAGGCGCTTATTAGACGATTTTGAGAATGCTATTGACGACGTAAAACAACTATTCAAGCTTGAAAAAGGGCTTTTGACGATAGCCTCAATGCCTTCCTTTGCTGAGGGGAAACTACCGAAAATATTGGCCTGTTTTGGTTACGTGCAACCAAATATTGGTATTAGAGTGCATGATGTAGTAATGGAGCTCGTTATTGAAAGTGTGCTCAGTGAACGGGCTGAGTTAGGCTTTGTATTTGAGCCCGAGGATAACGAATTATTAAATTTTTATCCGATGTTTAATGATGAGTTTGTGCTCATTATGTCACCTAATCATCCGCTCAATTCAAATCCAAAAATCAGTATAAACGATGTAATTGAATATCCATTTGTAAGCATGAACCGAGGCTCTACTACCCGAAAGTGGGTCGATCATAATTTAATGAATACTGACAGGAATATAAGTATAGCAGTCGAAGCATCTCAATTTGGCACAATAGGCAATTTAGTCTATTCAGGAATGGGAATTGCCATAGTACCCTCGATGGTTCAAAAGCAGATGGAAGCAAAGGGATGTGTTAGTGCAAACGTAACAGACTTGAATATTGTTAAACGGGTAGGTCTGATAACGCCAAAAAATAGAGCTCTGTCAACAGCAGCCCGAGCACTTATCGCTACTTTGGGTATAGATT
Organism: Glaciecola sp.; assembly: GCA_034112105.1. Taxonomy (GTDB): domain Bacteria; phylum Pseudomonadota; class Gammaproteobacteria; order Enterobacterales; family Alteromonadaceae; genus Glaciecola. The sequence goes on from JAWUVZ010000140.1 coordinate 17,075, forward strand.
TATGCCTAGCATCGAAAGATAACGAGTAAACTTTATCACCACTTTTTCTTGGGGCCAAAAAGTTGATCTATATCATCGCTGTCCTTTTCTTTATCTTTTTCAACTGCAATTTGCTCAAGGTTGCTCTGTTTCATAGCTTCTGCAAGGTCGATAAGTATAGCCTCCAAGTCAGCTGTTCTAGCAGTTGTATAATCATCTTGAGGTTTATGTGCTTTCATAGCATTAACCGCTTTTTCTAAATATTGTCTAGCACTACCTTGCATATTGGCACCTAACGCATCGCATGCTCTTTTATTTAGTGTTTCGACGTTAACTCGCAATTGTAGCCTTTCTAAGTTCTTATCTTCGGTGGAAAAGACTTTCGCAGTAATGTTTCCTTTTCCATGCTCAGAGCGCAAAATAACTCTTAATCTTTTTACGGCCTGAATATACTTTATAATCGCCTTGTCATTGTCCGGAAGTTTGAATGTACTATGGTCAGGAGTTGGTTGTGATATATCGATGCTTTTTATACTGTTTGTTGTATCCGAAAGGCGTTGCTTCAAATTTGGATTAGGGCTCTGCTGTAAGCTTTTTTTTAACGAATTATGAATTCTACTAGAAATAATAGCAATAAGCTGCTGTGATACGGGCATTTGTCGGGCTGCCGTAAGGGCATTATCTGTTTCGTTTATGATTGCTCTTTGCCGGCTAACTTCTTCACGTTTTTGTGTTTCTTTACGTTCTTTATGCTGCTGAACAGCACTAGCCGAAATACCAGCAATGATGACGATAGCGATTAAAAGTATGACAACTGTGTACATTATTGATTTCCGTTTAGGAGCCGGTTAATTGTCCTTTAAGGTAATACTACCTTAAATATACTGCCGCCTGTAACGCGATTATTATTCAGCTCAATATTTCCTTGTCGGTCTTTATTTCTATGGGTCTGCGCAATCATTCTAGCGAAAAACAAGTGTAAACCTGTTCTTCCCTGACTTACACATAGCGACTCCATCGATGCAGCTGACATGTTGAGCATATTTTGTTGATAGCCTCTACCACTATCCTCGACTGTAATGCAAAGATAGCTTTTGTCGACTAACGCTGAAATTTTTATTTCACTGGCGCCATAGTGTATCGCATTGACGAACGCATGCTTCATAAGCAAAAATAACAAATCCTTGTCCGTAAACCAAGACAATTCAGTCTCAACATCAATGGTACAGCTAATATTTTTTTGTTTTGTGTAGGTTTTATTTGATTCTATGGGTTCATATACTAAATCTTCTATAAAACATTCATCAATAGTTAGCGGTAAGGCATCGGGCTCAACTCTATACAGCGAGAGTATTTGAACCAAAGTGGTGTTCATTCGATTACCTTCATAGTGTAAGTCGACAATATATTGGCTGATTTTATCTTCGGTTGGAGATAGTGATTTTGATAAATCTTCAATACTCTGTAATATTAAACTAGAGGACCTTCTCATATCGTGAACAGCTACCGCCATCACTGAAGCAAAATCAATCGTTAGGTCGTCGTTTGTTTACCGATATTAAGTGGTTGATTTTCTGGCATAGCTCACCTTTTTTCAGTCACTTTGATTTTATCGACCAACTTCGTGAATTCTATATCATTAATGTCTTACAGCCGCATATTAAAAGGATACGAAGGTATCAAAAGTCTAAAATTCTTATGAAAATCTTTAGTTAGACGAATGTTTTACTAAATTCTTATGCAAATTTGTTTTAAATTGTCTATTATTTGTTTATAAAGATAATAAAACAATGATACTAAATACAGTAACAGCAACTATTAGGTTATTTAATGAAATTACAACAATTAAGATATATCGTCGAAGTACTGAACAATAACCTAAATGTATCAGCCACAGCTGAAGCGCTTTTTACTTCTCAACCAGGTATTAGCAAACAAGTAAGAATGCTTGAAGATGAATTAGGTATTCAAATATTTGGTAGAAGTGGGAAGCATCTTACTCATGTTACAGATGCGGGTAAGGATGTGATCGATATATCGCGTGAAATTCTTGCAAAAGTAGAGAGTATCAAGGCGGTTGCTCGTGAGTACACATTGCCAGACCAGGGTAAGTTAAATATAGCAACCACCCATACTCAAGCGCGTTACGCGTTGCCTGATGTAATTAAAGGGTTTATGTCTAAGTACGCCAAAGTATCTTTACATATGCACCAAGGCACGCCTTCGCAAATAAGCGCCTTAGCAGCTAAAGGTGAGGCTGATTTTGCGATTGCCACAGAGTCATTACACCTTTATAACGATTTGGTAATGTTACCGTGTTATCACTGGAATCGGTCGGTGATTGTCAATAAAGACCATCCGCTTGCAAAGAAAACCTCGATCACTATTCAGGATATAGCTAAATATCCTTTGGTCACTTACGTATTCGGTTTTACCGGTCGCTCGGAGCTTGATCAAGCATTCAACATTGCTGGTTTAGAACCTAAAATAGTATTTACGGCTACTGATGCAGACGTTATTAAAACCTATGTAAGGTTAGGGGTAGGCATTGGTGTAATTGCATCTATGGCCGTTAGCGATGATTTAGATTCTGATCTGGTTAAAATTGACGCAAGTCATTTATTTGATTATAGCACAACAAAAATAGGCTTTAGAAAAGGGTCTTTCCTTAGAAATTACATGTACGAGTTCATAGAGCGCTTCGCGCCGCATCTAACGAAAGATGTAGTAGAAAGAGCCATGATGCAAAAGAATAATGAAGAAGTTGAGAAAATGTTTAAAGGGCTGACCTTACCCGTAAAATAGGTAAGGTTTTTGTCATCCTTCAATCTTTTAGTTAAATATTATCGAGTTATTAGCACTCGATAATATTTACAGCTAAGCCACCTCTGGATGTTTCTTTGTACTTGGTCTTCATGTCGTTGCCAGTTTCCCACATGGTTTTAATGACTTTATCTAACGACACTTTGTGATTACCTGTGCCTCTTACAGCCAGACGAGATGCATTGATTGCTTTAATCGCACCCATTGCGTTTCTTTCAATGCACGGTACTTGAACTAAACCGCCAACAGGGTCGCAGGTTAATCCTAAATTGTGTTCCATACCGATTTCAGCTGCGTTCTCAACTGCTGCCACAGAGCCACCGAGTATTTCCGTTAATGCGCCAGCAGCCATAGAGCAAGCGACACCAACTTCACCCTGACAGCCCACTTCTGCGCCTGAAATTGATGCATTCTTTTTATATAAAATCGCAATAGCTGCTGCAGTTAATAAATAGCGACACGCTGTATCGTCGTCAACGGGTTTAATAAATTTATCAAAGTAGCATAATACGGCTGGAATAATCCCTGCTGCACCGTTGGTTGGTGCTGTCACGACTCTGCCACCAGCAGCGTTTTCTTCGTTTACAGCGAGCGCGAATAAATTCACCCAATCCATTGCTTGCATAGGGTCGTTATTGTTTTCATTCTTTAGTTTTCGATATAAACCGTAAGCTCGGCGGTGCACTTTCAATCCACCGGGCAGAATGCCTTCGGTATTAATACCATTTTGCACACACTCCTTCATTACACCCCAAATATAGACTAAGCGATTTCTGAGAACTTCTTCTGACATTATCGACATTTCATTTCTGATCATCAACGTGCTAATAGAAAATCCATTATCGTGGCATATTTGCATTAGTTCAGTGGCAGTTGAAAATGGAAATGGGGCGTTGACTTGCTGTTCGGCAAATTTTTCGGCTTTTTGAGCTTCAAACTCAGATTCCTCGATGATAAAACCGCCGCCTATTGAATAATACGTTTTTTGTATTACACACTCAGTACCAGCAAATGCAAAGAATGTCATGCCATTAGAATGCAAAGAAAGCGTTTTTCTTCGGTGAAACACAATGGCTCCATCTTTAGGAAAGATAATCATGTGCTCTTGATTAAGCTTTAAAGCTTGAGCTGTTTCAACTTGTGTTAACATACTATCTACTTCTTTCACAGGCACGTTCTCGGGTAAATAGCCAAGCAAGCCTAAGATAACAGCTTTACCCGTGCCATGGCCTTTCCCTGTTTGACCCAATGAACCATATAATTCGGTCTTTATAGCTGTTATTTGGTTAAAAACCTCTGCTTGCTTCAATACTTCGCAAAAAGCGGCTGCTGCGCGCATCGGCCCAACAGTATGGGAACTTGATGGGCCTATGCCCACCTTGAACATATCAAATACACTGATCATTCTTTATCGCTTAACAGTTAATTTTATCCACGGTCAGTCTTACATAGTTTCACGAATAAACAAATGAGATTTGCTAATCAGTTGCATTAGAAATGTTAATGCGATGTTATTGAATAAGATTTAGTTTGCTTAAGTTTACTGGCATTAGATCAATAGTGTCTGGAGGAGAAAGCATATCTGACAACGTTTCTTTTTAACTAAGAATAAAATTCTACATGTTTGCAGAGTAGCGCAGTCATTCCTGCTGTTGCACCCCAGATAACATCATTTTGATATTGAATAAAATAGACAGGAAATGATTGCTTTCGGCGCTCAACATGATGTACAAAATAATTCTGCTGATTCATTAGGTGTGACAATGGCACCTGAAATACACGACTGACTTCATTTTCATCAATTGTTAAGTCAATTTCAAGATCAACCGTTTCATCTAAAATACCAATGACGGGTAAAACGGCGAAACCACTAATGGTTTTGTACTCAGGAAGGGTGCCAAGAATACGAACTTTATCTGATGATAAGCCAATTTCTTCCTCAGCTTCACGCAGCGCAGTTTGCACTAACGAGTCATCAGTGGTTTCATATTTACCTCCAGGAAAGCTTATCTGCCCCGCGTGATGATTCAAATGACTTGCCCGTTGAGTAAATAAAACCTGTAAGTCTTCAAATGGAGGCTGCAAACAAATAAGCACTGCTGCTGGCCTAGTTTTTACTGGAAACGGGGAGTCATGCGAGGGGCCCGCGGACCAAGGAAGGTGAAACTTAGATAAAAAGTGTTTTTCATTCATGCTGTTGATTTTTCCACTTTATGTTCATCATTTACTGAAGTCTTCGTTGCCTTGACCCTGTTTTCTTAAGATAACTCATCCACCCGCATGGTCTCTTCAAGTATAGGCAATATTTTGGCAACTTTATCTAAGCTTTCTTGGTATTCGCTGGCAATATCTGAATCTAATACAATACCGCCACCAGCCCAACAATAAAGTTGATTATTTTCAGCTAGGACTGTGCGAATACAAATACTAGTGTCCATGTCGTTGCGGATACCAATATATCCTATGCTACCACAGTAAATACTGCGTTTATCAGGTTCAAGTTCTTGGATAATTTGCATGGCTCTATGCTTGGGAGCGCCTGTTATCGAACCTCCAGGAAAAGCACCTTTTAGTAATTGAATAGGTGAAGATGTCGCCTTGAGCTTACCTAAAATGGTGCTGACCATATGGTGGACCGCAGGATAACTTTCGAGTTTGAACAGCGCAGGGACGATAACTGAGTGGGGCTCACAATGTTTACTTAGATCGTTTCTAAGCAAATCTACAATCATGAGGTTTTCAGCTCTATCTTTCTCTGAACTCAGTAATTCTTCACTTAGCTTTTTATCGTCTTCACTATTTTGTGCTCTTTTTCGGGTACCTTTAATTGGTTTGGTTTCTACCATACCTCCCTTTACTTGCAAAAAGCGTTCAGGAGAAACACTTAAAATACAGCTGTTTTCAAGTCGAATAAATGATGAAAATGGCGCTTTATTGACACTCCGCAGTAATTGATACGCTTGCCACTCAGAGCCCTGATAAGTCGCTTCAAAGCGTTGAGCAAAATTTATTTGATAGCAATCACCGGAATGTAAATAGTCGTCTACTTTTTGCAATTTTTGGCGGTATTCAGATTCTGTTTGATTGGCATGCCAATGGCTTAATTGCTTAAATTTTTCTGAATTACTCTGACTATCCAATTTATCTTTATTTGGATTATCGTTTTTCAGTTGCTCTGCGCGTTCTGCGTTAATATAACAACAGTAGACCTTGTTCGTTTTATTATCAAAAATTAAGCTTTGGTCATAAATACCAACAGCTAAGTCAGGCGATGAATACTGCTCTTTATTATTATCTTTTATGCCGTCTAACTGTACATTTAAATCGTAATTAAAGTAGCCTAAGGCTCCACATAAAAAAGGTAGCGGGCTAGTGTCAGGTGCGGTGACCATTAATTTGAATTTAGTGTGAATTGCCTCTAAGCGTTCAAACGGGCACTGATTAACTATATCTGAGTCGGTTTTAAGTAAACTTGTCCAACCTTTAATCGCAGATTCGATAAGTTCCTTATTTTTAACTACTAGCCTTGCAATAGGAGAATGCACAATAATGTCGTAACGGCCGTCACTTAACTGGTTATTGCAAGTATCGAGCAGCATTGCCCAAGGTAAATGCTGATAATTAGAGAATACTTGAACTGCGGGGATCCCTTCAAATTCGGGGCACTCTTCAATGAAAATTGGTAGTGACAATGTTAACCTCGTAAATAATCGGGTTTTTTTGGCGAAATAATCGTTACATAGGTAGTATACTTGGCTAACGATAAAAACCATATTAATCTTTGAAAAAAACAGAGGACATCATGACCGTTATTCGTCAACAAGACTTTATAGATAGTATTGAAGATGCGCTTCAATTTATCTCATATTATCATCCTTTAGATTATGTAAAGGCTGTTGAGGCCGCTTATAATCGTGAAGAGAGCCAAGCTGCAAAAGATGCGATGGCGCAAATTTTAATCAATTCAAGGATGTCAGCCGAAGGCAAGCGTCCGCTTTGTCAAGATACTGGTATTGTGACTTGTTTTGTTAAAATTGGTATGGGAGTAAGTTGGGATAAAACAGATATGACCGTTCAAGAAATGGTTGATGAAGGAACTCGTCGTGCTTATCTGAATCCTGATAATCCGTTGAGAGCGTCGATTGTTTCTGATCCTGCGGGTAAGCGTATTAATACTAAAGACAACACACCTGCGGTTGTGCATATTGACACCGTTAAAGGCGAAAAAATAGAAGTTATGATCGCTGCTAAGGGCGGCGGTTCAGAAAATAAATCGAAAATGGTGATGCTGAATCCAAGCGATGATATTGCAGAGTGGGTCGTCAAAACATTACCGACGATGGGGGCTGGTTGGTGTCCTCCTGGTATGTTGGGCATAGGCATTGGTGGCACAGCCGAAAAAGCCGCTGTGTTAGCAAAAGAAAGCTTGATGGACCCAGTTGACATTCAAGAGTTAATGGATCGAGGCGCAGTGACTACGGAAGAAAAATTGCGTTTAGATATATTCAAAAAAGTAAATGACTTGGGTATTGGTGCACAGGGCCTAGGTGGCTTAACGACGGTTGTTGACGTCAAAATAAAATCAATGCCAACGCATGCTGCATCAAAGCCGGTTGCTATGATCCCAAACTGTGCGGCAACACGCCATGCACATTTTTACCTTGATGGTTCCGGTCCCTCAGAGCTCCAACCGCCTAAATTAGAAGACTGGCCAGAAGTGACTTGGGAAGTTAGTAAAAACACAAGACGGGTCAACCTCAACGATATTACCAAAGCTGACATTCAAGATTGGAAGGTCGGAGAAACAGTTTTACTCAGCGGTAAGATGTTGACCGGTCGAGATGCCGCTCACAAACGCATTCAAACTATGTTAGATAATGGAGAAGGTTTGCCGGCAGGTGTCGATCTAACCAATCGCTTTATCTATTACGTCGGTCCTGTTGATGCTGTTGGTAGCGAAGTCGTCGGTCCTGCCGGGCCGACCACAGCTACACGTATGGACAAGTTCACTGACATGATGTTGGAGCAAACAGGCCTAATAGGCATGATTGGTAAAGCAGAACGAGGCCCTGCAACAGTAAAGAGTATTGCTAAGCACAAAGCTGTTTATTTAATGGCAGTGGGCGGTGCGGCTTACCTTGTATCCAAAGCAATTAAAAAGTCACGAGTCGTTGCTTTTGAAGACTTGGGAATGGAAGCCATTTACGAGTTTGATGTTGTAGATATGCCAGTGACCGTTGCTGTCGATAGCACAGGCGCGAATGCTCATGAAATAGGACCTGCGATTTGGAAAGCGAACATCGCCGATTTAGATGCGGCTTTAAGAAGAAAATAATTTCTGTTTAACTCATCAGTTTACCCTTAGGCTTGCGCAACAACGAAGTAAGGTCCCTCAACATGGCTATGATGGGACCTTATTATCATCTTTTCATTTTTCGTTAGTTCATATTTATTTAATTATTTAAATAATAAATTTATGATTAAGCGCTTTCGCGGACAAACAGATAAAGACCCTAAAAGGATAAGTCGCTCATGTTACAGCCGTTTATGAATATTGAAGTTGCAATCGCATCTGGCATTTCCGGATTTGTTAGTTTACTGCTAGTTTGGTTGGTAATGCGCTCTCAATCAAAGCGTCAATTCGACTTGCTTGCAATAATGCAACAAACTGAAAGAATACAAAAAGAGGATACATACACTGCTCAACTGAATGAGCAAAAAAATGACTATCAAATTGAAATACAAGACTTGAAGCAACAAATAGCGCTAAATAGCCAGTCTTTAAGGAAAGATGCATCGGAAATTGACGAACTTCGAGGAAGAATTAAAATTGGTGATCTTGAATATAAACAGCATTTAGACACATTTAGAAGTGTAATCACCGACAATCAACGCGAAATAGGGAGCTTAAGTCAAAAGGCAGATGAGTTACTAAGAAAGCAAAATGAAAATAAAGTATTTTCAACGAAACTAGAAGAAATAAACTATAAATATGCAAACTTGCAAGCAAGTTACCAGTCACAGCAAGCCGGATTTGAGCAAGAGCGAAAGAGCTTTTCTGAAAAATTAACCTTGCTTGAAAATGCAGAGAAACAGCTTTCTACACAATTTGAGAACTTAGCTAACAAAATATTTGAACAAAAATCAGAAAAATTCACCAAAACAAGCGAATCTGGTATAACGCAGCTGATCGCGCCGCTCAAAGATCAAATCGAATCATTCAAACGTCAAGTTTCAGATCAATATATTAAAGAAGGGCAAGAACGTGCTTCCTTAAAAACTGAAATATTAAGCTTGAAAGAACTCAATAAACAAATAACGGAAGAGGCTGCCGCTCTCACAAACGCATTAAAAGGTGATAATAAAAAGCAAGGTAATTGGGGCGAACTTGTTTTAGAGCGCATCTTGACCGAGTCTGGATTACGCAATGGACATGAATATGAAACTCAAAAGTCGCTAAAAGACGATAATGGTAAGCGTTACCAGCCGGACGTCATTGTGCATTTGCCTAACGATAAAGACATTATTATTGACTCGAAAGTGTCATTAATTGCACATGAAAGATATGTTAATGCAAAAAATGATGGTGACCGTCAACGAGCTATTAAAGAGCATATAAATTCAATAAGTGGTCACGTTAAAGGCTTGAGTAAAAAGGATTATCAAGACTTAACCGGTGTAAGAACCTTAGATTATGTGCTTATGTTTATTCCCATTGAATCTGCTTTTATTTCAGCCATTGAACACGCTCCAGAGCTTATTAAACAAGCGCTTGATAACCAGATAATGTTAGTTAGCCCCACCAATTTACTTGTTGCGTTGCGTACAATTAATAATATCTGGCAATACGAATATCAGAATCAAAACGCAAATAAAATAGCTGACCAAGCCCGCAAGATGTATGACAAATTTCATGGTTTTGTTACAGATATGGAAAAAATCGGTCGAAATATTGATGCTACTGCGAAAGCATATGAAGCTGCTATGGGTAAATTATCGACTGGGCGAGGCAACTTAGTCAGACAAGCAGAACAATTTAAAAAGCTAGGTGTTACACCCACCAAATCGTTAGATACTGGTTTGGTTGATGGTAGCTTAGATGATGATTTTGACGATCTGGATGATGCTGAAGGTGACTGGAAGGACTTACAATCAAAAACGTAGGTGTCGACATCTAAATTAACTAGCAGTGATCATTAAAATTGAATGTTTTTAATATCCACGTTCTGGTCACGGCTGACAACGTTTTGAGTCATCTTGGGTTAAATCAAAACGGTATAGTAGGGTGTGTATCGCTTTTTGCTGTAATTCGTTTTGACCTTGTTTAGCAACGTGAAATAGGGCCTCTCTTAATTCGCAAGACGCGTCTAATGTGCCTGGTTGCATTGAATCCATACTATTTTATTACATTGAGTTGTTAACATCGGCTTTATTAGATGCATCAATTGCTAATTGCTGTTTGTGAGTTGCGCTACTAAAGCGAAGTAATTGCCTAAAATAATAAGGCCCCTCTGCAGTTTCAATGCTATCTATCGCTGTTCTGAGTCGCGCTCTGACTTGCTAATTTTCAACATTGCTCAATTCATAGGGCATCAACATCTCTACTGTTTTTAACGTTTCAGCTTTTTTCACTATAAATAATAATATCTTTTAAAGATGACGTAATGGCAGGTGATTTTACTCTAGTTCGTGCCACTAGCTCTAAAAAGTTTGTCGAATTGCACGGGTCTTTTTTATCTAGTGCGTTTTCCAGAACTCCCTACATAGCTGGTATGCTCAATTCTTGCGGTACCCGATTATGATTGAAATAAGCATATAGCTAGCTTGAGAGTCAATTGGGACTTGCTCAAATAATTCCAACAGTTGTGCAAGTTCAGTACTAGATGAGATTAAAAGTGTGCGAATATCATCTATTTTTGTTACCAAACGCTTTATAGTCTGAATTTGACGTTGAATAAGCCAGAAAGTTATTGAAAAACACAATAATATTTTAATTATCTAAAATAATAGAAGCGTTGTTCAATTAATTATCAGCGCGGGCTTTGGGAGGGACTAATCCAGAATGTTGCTGCAGCCCATCAGTGTTTTTTTGTTGTGTAGAACTCAATTTAGTCGACGCTGAAGTCTGTATATTTGACGTTTGACTGGTTTGATTTTTTCTAGACGCAATATGGTCGCAGTCGGAGTAGGAGTAGGAGGCGGACCGTTCCGCCTGCAAGATAGCCAACAACAAAAGTGATACATAATATGCATGCTGTTAAAGTTATTTTTGTCATTAAATTCACCATTCACTAGTTCGTGTTGTTTATTTACACAAACCGGCTTATTTAAAAAAGACAAACAATCGCCGTAAATTATCTATTTTGTATTGCAAAGCTTGTTGTAATGCTCACATTACCAGTCAACATTAGCATCACAGAACAATACTTTTCTGTGCTCAACTGCACGGCCCTTGCTAAAGTTTTTTCATTTAAATCGTTACCTTGAACAACGAAGTGAGCGTGTATCTTGGTAAATTTTCGTGGCGCTGACTCAGCCCTCTCAGCTTCCAATTCACAATAACAACCTTGCATTACTTGGCGTGACTTGCGCATAATTTCAACGACATCAACAGAGGAACAAGCACCTACTGAAATTAAGACCGCTTCCATCGGCGATAGGTTTTTACCACTGCCGTCTAGATTAAGTTTGTAGCCATTATCCATCTCACCTGCAAAACTCAAACCATCCTCAGAGGGCTCCCATACGACAGTTGCTTTCATTTAATCATCCAAACGTTGTATTTACTTATTTTCTACTATAGAAATGTGCGTTTTGCTCAATAATATTTTTTTGTCTTTGTAAAGCGTACCAATTGCGCGTTTATAAGCACCTTTACTCACCTGATAACGAGCAAATATTTCATCAGCAGAGCTTTTATCCGTCAGAGTGGAAATACCCCCGTGAGCGACTAAGTCTTCCATAATTTGCGTTGCTAAATCACTTCTCGCTTCTTTGCCTTCTTTTTGCAATGACAAATCAATTTTACCATCTTCTCGAATTTGTTTTACATAGGCGGTGAGTTCGTCGCCAACAGCGAGTCTTTTAAATAAATCGCTTTTGAATAGTAAGCCTTGATATTGTTTGTTGATAACACACTTAAAGCCTAAAGAAGTTTCGTCAAAAACAACAATGGAGACAGCTTCACCAATCAATAAATCATCTGTCGTTTCATCTAAGAAGCGATAGAGTTTTGTACAACCGATCATTTTTCTATTGTCTGGGTCGTCTAATAAGTACACAACATAGCTTAAACCAATATCCATCGGTTTATGTTGCATCGATTTGGGTACCAACAAATCGCGCTCTAGTCCCCAATCAAAAAATGCGCCGAAATCGGTCGAGCCAGTGCAGGTGAGAAGGGCAAACTCATTTACTTTTATCGGCATATCTTTCTGCGTTGCGTGAATACTGCCATCTTGCGCGTAATATACAAATGCCTGAAGATTTTGTCCCTCAACAAATTGGCCATTTGCATCACTGAGCGGCAGGAATACAGACTCATTGATTTCAGCTCGCGGAGCTGAGAAAGACAAAGTGTAACCAAAGGGGAGCTCGTCGGTGACGATCAAATCATTCACTTGACCAATAATTGGCATTTAAGACTCTCTTTTACATGATTTTTTAACGTTATGGCTTTAGTATAACAGCATTGAATTTTTCAACATCATTGTTAATTTGGGTTCTATGAAATTAAATGCCGATTTAGGTGAAAGTTATGGGCATTGGCAGTTCGATGCTGATACTGACATTATGCCATATATCGATATGGCAAATATTGCTTGCGGAGGTCATGCAGGCGATCCGACTGTCATGCATAATACTATTGCGTTGGCTGCAAATCACCGAGTACTCATTGGCGCTCATCCTTCTTATCCAGACCTGCAGGGTTTTGGCCGCCGAAGTATGCGCGTTCCGCCAAAAGAGTTGATACTCATTATTCAAGCTCAAATAGCGACATTGGATGGCTTGGCAAAATGCCAAGGCCAGCAGGTCGACTATGTTAAACCTCATGGCGCACTTTACAACGACATGATGACGGACCCAACGGTTAGAGGCGCCGTATTTGCCGCCACTTCAGGTTTCTACAGTAACTTACCCTTGGTAGTCCAAGCTGGTAATCAAAATGCGGCTTTACGCATTGAAGCTAGCGAGCTTGATGTAGCCCTCATATTTGAAGCCTTTTGCGATCGCCTGTATTTGGATTCCGGTATGCTATCACCACGTAGTCATCCAAGAGCAGTATTGACAGCTGTTGAGTCAGTTGAGCAGGCTCGACGTCTTATACAATGCAATGAGTTGGTGACTGACAGCGGCATCGTGCTGCCTATGCATGCGGATACAATTTGTGTGCATGGTGATACGCCAGAAGCAATGCACACAGTGAAGAAAATAAGAACTTTATTGCAAAACCAACACGGTTAAATATTATTGCTATGACCACAATAAATAAGCAAAAAATTATTGAAATTAGAACTGCGTCAGATTGCTCCCTCATAGTGTATGTTGAAGACACCTTGATAGGGCTCGAAACAGCCAATAAAATCATTGAGGTTTTGACTTGCGCTCTATTAGTCAATAGACCACCTTGGCTTTGTGAATATATTCCGTCTTATACTTCGTTGCTTATTGAGTTTTCACTTTATGATACCGATCATATTGCTGTTAATACATTTGTGAAGGAGCTGGTTATCAATGCTGATAAAGAAATTAGCAAGTGCATAGGTGAAAATGTAGCGGACACAGGAGAGGCTAATTGCGAAAAAGTTGCCAACCTAAATTATAAATTTAAATCAATGCCATCGACATCCAGACGTATTCATAGAATCCCGGTGTGCTATGAGCTGACTTCACTAACGACTGATTTGTCTGCAGTGGCCAAAGATAAAAACATAAGTGAAAATATGCTGATTAACTTGCATTGTGCAAATTCATATCGGGTCTTTGCGACTGGCTTTATGCCTGGTTTTGCCTATTTAGGTGAATTACCCATGGAACTTTTTCAACCGCGATTGAGCAAACCTCGTTTAAAGGTTCCCAAAGGTGCTGTTGCTATCGCAGATCGTCAAACTGCTATCTATCCAGATGAATCGCCCGGTGGTTGGCATATTATTGGTTACACCCCCCTTGAACTCTTGTTCAGTGCTACAGATGTCAATACTACAAAAAGTAGAGGCCTTGAGTCGTTGTTGAAAACTGGAGATTATGTCGAGTTCTATCCTATCACTGAAAGCGAATATATAAATTGGGTACATCCGTGAAAATAATGGCTACCGGTCTCAGTGCACGATTCACAGACTTAGGAAGAGTAGGGCATAAGCATAAGGGTTTCACCCAATCAGGTGCGCTTGACACAAATAGTCATAAACTGGCAAATGCCATTGTAGGAGTGCCTTTCACAAATCCAACGATTGAAGTGCTTCTTGGCGGGTTTGTCGCTGTTGCAACGCTTGACACTCAGATTGCAATTACAGGTGCTCAAGTTAAGGTGCTTATCAACGATGTTCCTCAACCCTTGAATCATAACATATCGTGGCACAAAGGCTCGACACTGCAAATTATGCAGCCTGTGCTGGGTGCCAGAAATTACATCGCTTGCGACAGCCCCTTAAAAGCAAATTTTTTTTTGGATTCTTGTTGTGCAGTGACTCGAGAAAAAACCGGTGGAATGAATTTTGACGGTAAAGGATTGCAAGTCGGTGATGAAGTTGATTATGAGAGCGCAGCAGCATTATGTGTTGCAGCTGCAAATACTTCAACCGATAATTTCTCGCCTGAGAATGGGTTAACGCGTGACTCAGCTAAAAATGAATTTATTACACATAAGACCGTCACAAAAATGCAGATTCCCTCGACGCGTTTAGCAAAAGAATATGTTGTGCGAATAGTGTTGGGCTATCAACAGACACTATTTGATCATAAAATGAAGGCATGCTTCTTTAATCAACTATTTACTGTCAGCAATGAAGCCAGTAATATGGGAATAAGGTTGGCTGGTCAACCTATCGGCGCAGTCGCAGTGAAACTCTATTCTGAGGGTATCGCTAATGGCGCAATACAGATAACACCCAGTGGATTACCCATCATCATGTTAGCGGAGAGACAGACTATTGGTGGTTATCCTAAAATAGGGAGTATCATTTCAGCTGACTTACCAGAACTTGGCCAGTGTAGGCCTGGCAACACTATTCGATTTGAACAGTGTGATCTGTTTACAGCAAGGCAAGAATGGCTACTTCGCCAAATAAGAATAAAAACTTTCGCTCAAGATCAATATATTAGGGATGATAAAAAATGAATAAAGTCTATTTAAATGGCGAGTTTGTTGATGCCACTGAAGCTAAAATCTCGCCCATGGATAGAGGTTTTTTATTTGGAGACGGAATTTATGAAGTCATCCCTACTTATGTCGGAAAACCGGTTGGCTTGGGTTTACACCTCGAAAGAATGAAAAGTGGATTATATGATGTTGGCATCGATTATGAAATTAACGCTGACGTCTGGGCTGATATTATTAGCGAGCTTATTTGTCAACATCCGTCTGAATCTCAAGGCGTATACGTACATGTTAGCCGTGGTACTGATGTTAAGCGTTTTCATGCATACCCTAAAAATGTAGTGCCCACCGTATTTGCCTACGCGTTTGATACGGCCCCAAGCCAAGATGCTAAAAGTGAAAAAGTGAAAGGATTTCATGTGACTACTGGGCGAGACATGCGTTGGCAACGTTGTCATATTAAGTCGACATCATTATTAGGTAATGTGATGCACTTTCAACAAGGGCAAGATGCAGGTGTTGATGAAATTATTTTATATAACGAAAATAACGAAATTACCGAAGCTGCAGCGTGCAATGTATTTATAGTAAAAAACAAAGTCATTTACACACCGCCATTAGACAATCATTTACTTCCGGGTATAACAAGACGGATTGCGATAGACGCCATCAAGCAATACACCGACTATGAAGTGCTTGAGGAAACTATTTTGTTGAATGCTCTGCTGAATGCAGATGAAGTGTGGATAACCAGTTCGAGTAAAGAAATTGGACCGGTTCTATCAATAGATGGCAAAGCAGTCGGTTATGGAATGAAAGGACCTATTTGGGTTGACGCTCAAAATGCCTATAACAAACACAAATTTAACTGCTAAACAAAGCGATGAAGTTGTCCTGAATGAAAGTTCTTAATAAAGAAGTATTTCATCGCTTCTGTTGCATTATGACTGCGTGAGGAAACCACAAGATTCTATTGATCTGCGTTTTCGCAATCTACTTTATTACACTCACCGTAAAGATATAAACTGTGGTTTGTCAATTTCATATTATGTTTTGCTGCAATTTCGTCTTGACGTCTTTCAATGACATGATCTTCAAACTCAAACACTTTACCGCAACTTAAACATACCAAGTGATCGTGATGTTCTTTTTGACTAATTTCGAAAACTGATTTTCCGCCCTCAAAGTGGTGCCGATTTAAAATACCGGCATCGTCAAACTGGTTAAGAACTCGATAGACCGTTGCCAGTCCAATTTCTTCACCTTTCTCGAGCAGTATTTTATATACATCTTCAGCGCTGATATGCTGATTTTGCGGACCTTGAAGAATTTCCAATATTTTCAAACGAGGTAATGTAACTTTCAGTCCTGCTTTTTTTAGTTCTTTATTTTGGTCCATGAGCAACTTCGTTTTTAAAATCTAGTGTACAGTATAGGTAAGTTGTAAAAATTTAACAGTATCAGTCGAAATATTTATAAGATAACCTGCAGTTATTTCCAAAAAAAGGGCTTCTACACGTCACACGAGGTCGAATTTAGCTAAATATAAAGTAAAAAGGGTTTGCATAATGGGCATATTATTAAAAAACGGCCTCATCAATGCCTGAATTGGTGCAAGAACTGACGGTTGTGCGCAAAATAATACAGTGATGTTCATTGGTTGCTCAAAGTCGCAGGCACGTTGATGAACAAGTACAGCCAGTGATAGAATCTGCAAAAAATCATCTATAGATTTCGGTGACACGCAAAATCAAGTGGTTTTATTAGATAATGATGTTGAGAGCTTAAAGAGTATTGTTAAGTTGGCTGGAAACAGCGCGTAAGGTACCCAAGTCTAAATCCGTGCGACACATCAATTAAGTGAAAAAATGAGTTCATTAAAGCAAGTAGTTTCAAAATTTAGATTGTAGTTAGAGTATCAATCTAACTTAAAACGGTATTTAATATATCTGGCCTCAGTAGATTTTACTAAGGCCAGATAGTCACTTTTTCGTTAGTTATAGTTTAATATTCGGGCGAGTTCCCATACCTGGACCAAATACGACTGCGTTTAATAACAATCGGTTGGTCCCCAATGTGGCGCCTCTAAATATAGGCTCACCTGAGAACATTATGATTTGACCACTGCCCATACTTTCTCTTGTTAAGTAAGCGGAGTTAGCGATGCGTTGTGCAGCTTCAGGCCATAACAAACCACTCATACGAACATGAAGTTCTTTGTCATTCGGTAAGCTGTACCAACCGATACCATTTGTTTCATCTTTATCATCAGCTTCCGATTTTTTGGCCTTTTTCTTGTCAGAATAAATACCCACAGTTACGACCGCGTCGGCATTTTCAGGAACCACAAGAACGGGCTGGCGACCATATAGCAATGGCAGAGTATTGGAGGTGCCAAAGGTTAGCCAATGTTGTGTATCAACATTGCCAGACACCATGGCACCGGCGGGCATAAATAACTTTTGCCATGTGTTGCGCTTTTCTAATTCTTCTTCACTCAGTCGTTTAGGCGCATCATCCCAAGGATAAGTGACATCTTCTTGCACGGTCATTGCAAAATAGTCTTTTACTTCCCCTAAAGGTTCTCGTGCGAGCAGTCTGCGTTGTAGTGCGATATCGTATTTTTCGGCATCTTCAAAGATATCGTCAACTAACTTCACTTTACTGAACTCTTTTGACGCAATCGCTTGAGTCGAGTTTTCGTGGGTAATTAGCGTACCTCCTTGTTCAACCCAGCTTTTTAATGCATCTGCTGTCGTGTCGGAAACAGACCAAGCACTGGGCATAATCAGCACGTTATAACGACGTAAATCGGTACGTGCCATTGCAGATGAGTCCAATTGTGAATGGCGGATGCCTAGATGCGTATCCAAACTCCACCAAGTCACGCCAACATCATTACTGCTGGTGCCAGCTTGGCTGATGATACCTATTTGCGGTTGGGTTAATAGTTTGAAGTGATCGCCACCCCATTCTGGCGTATCACCAGTGCCATAACCTGTTTTTATATTTTGAATAGACAACGATGTTTCTAGTGCTGTTTCATTAATCAAGCCTATCAAATTTGTATTGCCTAGATTATCAGTGATGGTAACAACGACAGAGCCTCGCACTAAGGTTTCTTCACCTAATTGGGTTGCTTTGTCTATGACTCGAACTTGCACTCCTCGCTCCATCAGCCTTGCTGCAAAAGCGACGGAGGCATCATCATCGCCATTAACCGCCCAGGCAATTGAATCTGGAGATGCTTTAACTCGTACTTTGTCATTTGCGGAATAAGAGCTAATATCGTCAGTCACATTTGTAGGCAAGGTAAGTGCCTCTAAGCCGTACATCATGGTCAAGTTCCACGCAGAGGTGTCATACATAATAGATTGACCTTCACGCAGAAGCTTTTGTCGTTCTTCTTGCACCGTTTCAGGAAAAATTTGTGCATCAAACTCCATTATTGCAGATAAAAGGCGAGCTTCTGGCTGACGATTAGGAATGACTAAGCTACCTTTTGGTACCGTTGTTGTTTGCGTTTTACCTAAGTGATTAGTTGCATCTTTTGCTTTAAAGTTTTCATCCGCAACATATACTTCTATATCTTGGGCTTGGAGTTTCTCAACCAAGGTATTCATGCGAGTGTGGTTATTATTCGCTAATACGACATAGGTTTTATTGGCGTATGGACTGTCTTTTGCGAGTACTGATTTTCTGTCGCTCCAGTAGTCTTTGTACATGGCTTTACTGTATTTGTGCAATGACTCAAGGTTTGCCATAGTGCTAACGAATTGATGATGAACCGACTCTTTATAAGTCTGAATAGTGCCCTCTGGACGCCTAACACCATCCTCAGCCATGCGTGATTGTTCATACAATATATGCATAGAACCTCTGTATTCAGCATAATTTGAGTATCCAGGATACCAATTCTCGAACCATTCACCGGTATAGTAACGCCAACCTTTTTCATCAAACGCCGCGCCTTGATCAACTGAAAAAGTTTTTGCCCATTTCTGTACACTTGATGCAATGTTGAAATTAAGTGGCTGTCTAGGTGGACCCATTAAATACGTATCTTGTGGTCCCATTTCGTGACCATCAATCATTAACTGGGGACGCCATTTATTGATTAACGATACGCGACCTTTTGTCTCTGGTTGAGTTAGGTAGAAAAAATCTCGGTTGAGATCAAAAAAGTAATGGTTTGTTCGGCCATAGGGCCAATCGCCACGATGCAGTAACGATTGATCGTCAACATTCGGCGCAGTCCCTCGATACTGTTCAAGCGACTTTGCAAAACGGTCTCGACCATCTGGATTCATAATAGGGTCGATGACAATAATCATGTCCTCTAGCATTGCTATTACTGTTGGATCATCGGAAGCGGCATAATGATAAATAGAGGTTAATGCAGCGTCCGAACCCGACGTTTCATTACCGTGAATAGAATATGCCATCCATGCTATGGCTGGCAATTCATCGATAATTACTGATGCTTGGGCGTCGGATGTTTTCCTTGGGTCTGAAAGAGCGTTTAGTTTAGCTAATATATCATCCATTTTTGCCAAGTTTTTTGGGCTGGAAATGAATACCGCATGCAAAGGCCTGCCTTCATGACTTCTTGCATACTCTACTGCATGCAATCGATCAGTTTGCGTTTGCCAAGTTTGAATTGATTGGTTAATTTGTGCAGGAGTTGCAACTCGCTGACTAATAGGGAAACCAAGAATAGTGTCGGGGTGTGTCAAAGCATCGTTGTAATTGCCGCTCAGCATTTCAGACTGATAGTCTAAGTCGGCGTTATAGGTGGGTTTCATTAATAAGCTTGCATGACTGATGCCAATCGATAATGCAAGTAATCCTGCGCAAACGGCAGCACTAATGGGCTTTCGCATGAGTATTCCTTCTGTCATTATAATAATTATATGTTCCATCCTTAGTGTGCGACAAAAATGGCATATATGACAAGTTAAGATTGAAGATTATGTTGGGGAGTGTTAAAAATAACTGACGCGTTTGTTATTTCATTGATTGTATTAAAAAGATACACAGCAAAAACAGCCGAGTGCAACCTAAGTAGCACTTGATTGTTGGCTGTTTTTTAGCCTGATGATTGCCATTACATTACCAAAGAGATCAGCAGGCAAGTTAAGTAATTACAATCTAAGAGCCGCAGTAGTTCGTTGCTGTAATCTATAGAAATAACATATTAGTGACGCCAGCGGTGATAGGGTTAAGTCTTTTATGAAAATGTTATGTTTGACGATACTGGGCCATGATAGAGAGCACCTATATGTGAAATTCCTAGCGTATAATAGAAATTCAGTAAGTTTTGTTATTCAACTTATAAATGGATTTAAGGTAGAAAACACATGAAGTTAGTTATTCTCAGTGCATTATTAATTAGTTGTCTAGCTTCCTCTTCTGTCTTGTCAGCACAAGACAGTTTATTGCAATCTGAAATTCAAAAATTGGTTAATTCATTAAAAGAATCGACTAACTTTTCTTCTGAACAGAAAATAGAAAAATACAAAGTACTCCTTCAAAAAGAAAATACAAAAAGTGATTTAAATAACTTATCAATACTTATTTTAAAAGAAGCGATTGTGACTGAAATGTTTCAAATGGGTCGTTATGGAGAAATAATAAACCTATTTGAAACTTCAGGCTTTTTGAGAAATATCCACAAAACTAATGAAAATGCTCATTTCTACGTTAATTTATTGACCGCTACTGCTGATGCATATTTAAATTTACAAGAATACGATAGTGCGAAAAATGTAATAGCAGAGCTGGAGGCTTATTTATCTCTGTATGAAGTAACAGAGGAGACCAAAGCGGATGTGCTTATGACGGTTGGTCAATTTCATATTATGACAGGAGAATATAAAGACGGATTAGCAAAGTTACGACTAACCATGGAGGTTGTTGAAAAAAGCTCAGGTTTCAGCGAGGAAAGTAAGCTCAAAAAAATATCTGCTGCTCTTAGTTATATTAGCAACACCTACTTCATTTTGGGTGACTATAAGAATGCCATCAAATATAATAAAAGGATAATCGAGACCGCTGGTAATTCATTAGCTCCACAACACATGGTTGTTTACAAGCATAATATAGCGT
>JAWUVZ010000141.1:0-17930 GCA_034112105.1 Glaciecola sp.
ACCCCTTTAATTAACAATCTACTGTTATTAAGCGGCAATATGCCTGGACTAGGGTCGGCCTTGAGTTTGCCTAGTTCAGAGCCTCTGTATAAATGTAAACTTTCTGTTTGAGGTGCATAAGCCAAGCTACATATGTGTTGACCGTGCCAACTTAAGCGCCAACACCAATGGAATGGCTTGGCGAAGAAACCATTGTGTTCCCAATTTAGGCTATCGCTACAATACCAATAGGTGTTTTGACTGGTTTTACTTTCATCACCTAATTCGTCTATCTCTATTTTACGTGCGAAAGCGGTAAGCAATAGCTTGTTATTATCTGAAGTATATATTTTATGGATTCGTAACTTGCTGTTATTAATGGGAAATTTTTATTAATTTATCAGCTTCCCTGTTAGGGTAAGGCGCTGTAAAAAAAATTTTCTATCATTACTGTGGTGGTCAGTAGCACGGCGAAAGCATAATTACAGTTGATTATTTAAACGAATTAGGTCTGTGAAAGCATCATGATTGTTTTTATTTGATATTTTTTTTAGCCAAATTACATTCATATTTAAAGCTCTTATCTTATTGTTTTTAATTATTATTTTTATTTTTATTTTTACTTTGGGCCATTAGGGCGGCAATTATTTGCCGCAAACATAGAAAAAAAGCACATTTTAGCTAAAGAGAATTAAACGCTTGTCGATAAACTTTACGAGAGAGCCAGTACATTAACTTATCATTTGGATAGTTATTGTTCTACAAGTAGTTATTAAACCACCGGAG
The DNA here is from genome assembly GCA_034112105.1 of Glaciecola sp. Lineage (GTDB taxonomy): Bacteria > Pseudomonadota > Gammaproteobacteria > Enterobacterales > Alteromonadaceae > Glaciecola. Next base: position 766 of record JAWUVZ010000141.1, read on the forward strand.
TCACGTCCGGGGACCAGCAAGCCGCTGGACTGAGAGTGCAGGAGAGACAAATGTCCCTATTCGTAAATACAAATACATCGGCGTTGAATGCTCAACGTCAACTAATGAATTCATCAAACAGTTTGAACACATCGTTCGAACGGTTATCCTCTGGTTTCCGTATTAACCGCGCTTCAGATGATGCGGCTGGTATGCAAATTTCGGAACGTATGACTACGCAAGTCAACGGCTTGAATCAAGCTGTTCGAAATGCGAATGATGCTATTTCATTGACACAAACTGCCGAGGGTGCATTGTCTGAAACGACAAGTTCCTTGCAAAGAATTCGACAGTTAGCAGTTCAATCACAGAACGGTATCAACTCTTCTGCTGATAGAACAGCCCTCCAGAAAGAAGTTTCTGCTTTAAAAATAGAGATTTCAAGAATTTCTACTGATACGCAATTTAACAGCGCAGACTTGTTGTCGGGTGGATTCTCTGCCGCGTTCTTAATTGGTGCAAACAGCGGACAAACCATTTCAGTTAATTTGTCAGGCGGTAGCCTTGGTGGTATCAGTGGTTTCGATACAGCCGGTCTAGGCATTGATGATTTATCAGTGTCAAGTTTCGCTGGTGCTTCTACTGCTCTAGCAGCTATCGATGCGGCAATTTCTGGAATAGGTGGTGCAAGGGCCGACCTAGGTGCACTAACAAACCGTTTCCAATCAACAATACGTAATTTAACTAACATTGCTGAGAACGTACAAGGTGCAAGATCCCAAATACGTGATACAGACTTCGCAGCTGAAACGGCTGAGTTGACGCGTAACCAGATTATTCAGCAGGCTAGTACAACAATACTATCGCAGGCTAATCAGCGTCCTCAGGCAGCTCTACAGCTTCTAGGTTAAGTCTAACTGACCCTACTGTTTGGGGATTGAAGCCAGGAGGTAGTATCTAGTGTCATAACCCAAACAGAAGAGAGTCCGCTCACTCTCGATGTATAAAGAGCGATAGGCCAGGCATTGCCTGGCCGCTTATTTACTTACATTTTATTTATATATTTTACTCCTGCGCTTGTATTTATAACCAATTGATATTAATCATAATTATTGGTTTCTTCACCTCAATTCATAATTCATTTTAAAAATTAATTAGTTTTACGACTAAAGGTTTTTGCGTATCCGTACGATAAGTATTTCAAGCACGGAGATAAAAACAATAAATACTCTGGCTAGTTATTAGCAAGACAAGCAACATGATGTTAAACGCCAAAGAGCGACAACACATGATCCAATGAAAGCCGAAAGGCACAAAAAGATAATAATCATTGAGGCTTAAAAAAAGTAGCACTGAATGCGCAAAAACCCAAAGAGGTTCGCCATTCAATAAGGACAAACCGTTAGGAACAAAGTCATGAGTCTATTCGTCATTGTGGCGAACACTCAACTTGCAAATATTGATATTTGTAGCGGCAATTTTTAGTCTATATATGCAGTTGATATATATTCAGGGCAATATATTGCCTCTGGAACACTAAGATTGACAGATACAAATATTTTAAACGCAACAAGAAATAGCAAAAACAGTTTTAAAAAGATTGATAGGCACATTTGTGAGGAATAAGTGTGTGTGGAAAACGCCAAAATACTGACTTACCCAAGAGATTGGGGTTTGCTGACTGACAGGAATGATGCCAGGAGGTAGTGAGAGGTATAGATGTCTGGAACACCACAAACCTGTCGGTCAGCAAGAGCTTTCGCTCTGTTACAGCAATTGCATCATCAGGCGAGTGATTGCTTGATGAAGTTAGTCAGTCCATGACTTGACTTAAGTAATGCACCAAGTGTGCCAAAAATGAAAAATGCGTACAAAAATAATAATATATACGCTTAATTATTAATATTTACTATTTGAAAATCGTTAGGAGATTATCATGAGCTTATTCGTCAATACCAATGTGTCATCATTGAATGCACAAAGACAGTTGCATACTACATCTACAAGTTTAAATACTTCTTTTGAAAGGTTGTCTTCTGGCTTTAGGATCAACAGTGCAAAAGACGATGTTGCTGGTTTACAAATCGTAAGCCGGATGACATCACAAATTCAAGGCTTGGATCAAGCAGTGAGAAATGCCAACGATGGCATTTCATTAGCGCAGACGGTTGAGGGGGCATTGCAAGAAACAACCAATGCTTTACAACGTATCCGAGTTTTAGCTATTCAGTCTCAAAACGGTATTAATTCATCGTCTGACCGTGCGGCTTTGCAAAAAGAAGTCTCAGCATTAAAACTTGAAATGAGTCGTGTTTCCACAACTACCCAATTTGGTGGTGTTGACGTACTTTCAGGCAGTTTTTCATCAGCTTTCCTTGTTGGTGCGAATGCAGGGCAAACAATCAACGTTAATGTATCTCGTCCTAACGGATTTGGTACTTTGGGTTTGTTTGGTAGTGCTGCGCTTACCGTCGAAACCCCACAAGACGCATCAAGAGCATTGGGTCAGATTGATAGTGCAATTGCAACTATCAATGACACACGAGCCGATTTAGGGGCAGTGCAAAACCGTTTCCAGTCGACTATTCGTAATTTGGCGAATATTTCTGAAAACGTCTCTGCAGCTAGGTCTCAAATAAGAGACACAGACTTTGCCAAAGAAACGGCTCAATTGACTCGAGCACAAATTCTTCAGCAGGCGAGCACAACTATCTTAAGCCAGGCAAATCAGCGTCCTCAAGCGGCATTAAGTCTGCTCCAGGGCTAAAATGATTAATCACTCAAAGGGGATACTGGTGTTTGAATTACTTTGTCTAGTGATGGCAAGTCCCTTATTAGTTAGATTCACTTTGCGAGTAACTGCAATCCAAACTAAAGCGGCAATGAATAGCCTAAACGGCAACTTGATGTAATTAAACATGGGTAAGCCAACAGTCTATAAGAGCTTAAGTAATAAATATTTAGTTAATTGGAAAGCGTTGAGAGGCTTATATTGCCAAGGATGGCGGCCGAAAGGCTAACGAGGAATGTGATAGATCAACGTGTTTATAGCCTAGAAAGCTTATAAAAAATTAATGAACTAAATTATGAGAAATTAGAAAGAACTGCGACATGAACCAAGTAAAATGCCGACTTACAAGACTGAGAGTATAGAAGTTTAGGTTGAGAGGCCAGTAACTTATTCTACAATCCTGCAAGCCGACGAAACTGCTTTGCTCCACTCCTAACGTGAGCAAGTTGGTCGGGCCACCCTATGGCTCGGCCTTTTTTCTTCCCAATTGTTAAATTTCAACACATATGGGTTATCACATCGACATTAACTACCTGCAGGTACTGTGCCAATCTGGTAAATAATCCGTCTGAATATTTAAAACTCTCTTTTGTTAGGTTTAAATTCTACTAAAAGCGTTCCCCGAATCTTGCAACTGAATCCCTTTTTACCGTCTTATTTGTATCGTTTTTTATATTTAGTAAAAATGACGAAAGAAACATAGGTTCCTATAAATACCGGGATTTTGGTCACAAGAAAGATATTGTCCCACTCTTTAGTCATGATACTAAATACAGCAACTAATATAAAAATAGCACTGAATATTCCAAATAGTGTTAATACTACTCCCCAAGTGACAGCCATGTGGAAACACTTTTGCTTTGTGGTGGCTTCATTTTTCAATACATAATATGAATAAAAGCACAGACAACAAAAACCAACGATACTGAGTAAAATGACATATTCCAATGGGTTTTTATTCCTTAAAATAGCGTTTAATATTTAAATTCAAGTTCTTGAACATCAAAAAAACTGCTGTTTTTCAATGGCAAAGTGATTAATTTTTTATTTTTAAAATAATACCTAAAGGATCTGTGATTTTTGCCGATACCTCAGAGGACGGGTAATCTACCGTTTTTTATGTTTTTTGTCGAACCAATTAAGCGATGAGATTGGTAGTTTGATGCAGTGAACCAAGTTAGCATAAAAATAATTTTGAAAAGAGGGTGTTACACACGTACACCTTTTTTAAGGTGTCTACTTTGCGAGTAACTGAAATCTAAAGTAAAGCGGCAATGAATAGCCTAAACGGCAATTTAATGTAATAAAACATGGGTAAGCCAACGGTCTATAATAGTTTAAGTAACAAAAATTTAGTTAATTGAAAAGCGTTAAAAGACTTATATTCCAAAGATGGCAGTCGAAAGGTTAACAAGGAATGTGACAGAACAAGTTTTTTATAGCCTTGAAAGATTATAAACAATTAACGAACTAAATTATGAGAAATTAGAAAGAAATGCCACACAAACCAAGTAAAATGCCGACTTACAAGACTGAGAGTATAGAAGCTTAGGTTGAGAGGCCAGTAACTTATTCTACAATCCTGCAAGCCGACGAAACTGCTTTGCTCCACTCCTAACGTGAGCAAGTTGGTCGGGCCACCCTATGGCTCGGCCTTTTTTCTTCCCAATCGTTAAATTGCAAACCTATTGGTTGTCATATCGACATTAATTACAAGCATGTACTGTGCCAACATCATGAGAAATTCGACTTGTTATTTTTTGCCTCTCTTTTGTTAGGTTTAAATCTTACTAAAGAGCGCTCCCTGAATCTTGCAACTGAATCCCTTTTTAACTGTCTTATTTGTATCGTTTTTTATATTTAGTAAAAATGACGAAAGAAACATAGGTTTCTATAAATAGCGGGGTTTTGGTCACAAGAAAGGTATTGTCCCACTCTTTAGTCATGATACTAAATACAGCAACTTATATAAAAATAGCACTGAATATTCCAAAGAGTATTAATACCACTCCCCAAGCGACAGCCATGTGAAAACACTTTTGCTTTATGGCGGCTTCATTTTTAAATACATAATATGAATAAAAACACAGACAACAAAAACCAACGATACTGAGTAAAATGACATATTCCAATGGTTTTTTATTCTTTAACAGAGCGTTTAATATTTAAATTTTTAATCATCAAAAAAACAACTGTTTTTCAATGGCTAAGTGATTAATTTTTTATTATTTAAAATAATATCTAAAGTATCTATGATTTCTGCCGATAGCTTTAGTTAAGCCGAGGTATGTATTTTTTTTGGTTTTTTGTCGAACAAGTTAAGCGACGAGGGTGTTAATTTGGCTTAGTGAACCAAGTGATACCCGAATTTCGGCCCTAGGAAAAGTGAGGTCCGACTTAGGAGCTATATAAAATAGTTTTTAATCGATGATTCGAAATCTGACTAACATTACGGAGAATTTAGCTGGCGCAAGAAGTCAAATTCGTGATCCCGATTTTGCCTCTTAAACCGCAAAGCTTTCGCGAAATCAGATTATTCAACAGGCTTGAATTTTTGTGCTAACTCAGGCGAATCAAAGACCATAAGCAGCATTGTCTTTGTTAGGTTAATTATGACGCTAATTAAGCTTCATAAAAGTAGTGTGTTAACAACCAGTTCACCTAGATATTGGTGCAACTGTTTCTCTCATTTGATATAAGGAATTAAAAATGAACACCATAATCCCGCAATCTGGCAACAATGTTGCTAGTCAGTTAGTAAAGCCGTCAGTGTTGCCGGCGGTTGAGCGCATTGATAAAGCTGATGCATCTGATGCAGCAAAACCGCAGAATGCGAATGCTACCGATAATGTTGAGCAAAATATAGCGGCAAAAATAGCGCAAAGTGCTCAAGCAAATGCTAGTGAGGCCGATAGTAATCAACGAGAGGGAAGCGTTGTTGAACTTAATAAAGCGCTTTTAGACATTAGCGAGTTTCTGCAAAGTAGAAATACGAAACTAGCATTTTCAGTAGATGAAGCGTCGGATAGACCAGTAGTGACGGTAAAAGATGCGGCATCTGGAGATGTAATACGGCAAATTCCTTCCGAGGAAGTGCTTAAGTTTGCAGGGCGAATAAACGAATTACAGTCTGAGTTTGGGAGTAGTGTTGGTATTCTACTGAAAGGACAGGCTTGATTAATGAGGTAATACATGGGCATTTCATCGTTAGGGGTTGGTTCAGGTTTAGACCTCGAAGGACTGGTAACACAATTACTGGCCGCTGAACGTGGACCAAAATCCGCTCGACTAGATGCTCGAGACGAAAGAATTGAGTCCGAGATTTCAAGTCTCGGACAAATCAAATCAAAACTATCCGAATTTAAAGATTCAGTTGACGAACTTCGCAAAGATCAGTCACTTACTGACCGTGAGCCTACTATTCGTAATCCATCTGAAGAAACCGAGCCATTCACAGCCAAGGCATCGAACAGCGCCTTGACAGGCGAATACGCTATTACTGTTGAGCGTTTGGCTAGCGGAAGTAGAATCGAGACAGCAGCGGCGGTTGATGGTGGTTTCGCTGCCTCAAGTGATTCAGTGACCGACACTGCCGGTTCGCTTACCTTCAACATTGGCGGCACTGGCGATACATTTTCAATTAATGTAACTGCGGGCGCGACATTAGCCGAGCTTCGCGAACAAATTAATAATGCGGAAGATAATTTTGGAATTACCGCAAATATAATCAATACCGGCACCGCTGATGGTGGCGCTAAATTGATTATTAGCTCTACTATAACAGGTGAGGGTAACGACCTTTCTATCGTAAATGACAATGACATTGCGGATCTTAATCGCCTTGCGACAACTGATTCAACCGAATCAGCTAGTTATTTAGTGCCAACTAAAACGGCGGAAAACTCACAGGCCATTATTGACGGTATTACGGTACAAAGCGCTAGCAACGAATTCAAAAATACAATTCAAAATGTGACATTTACGGCCAAAGCTGTTTCTGAAAGAGATGCAAACGATGAGTTTCAGTCTTCAACGTTGGTCATCGGTTTTGATGAAGAAGGCCTAGATGAAAAAATCAAAGAGTTTGTTGAAAGTTATAATTCGCTCAACGACGAAATTCGTTCTTTAACAAAATACGGTGAATCCGATCTTGAAGACGATGGAGCACTAGCTGGTGACTTCACGGTTAGAGGCATTCAAGCGGGTTTAGGTAGTATTTTAAGTAGCTCTGTTTCAGCATCAGCACTAGGCGGTCTGTTTCAAATAGGTATTGAATTAACGAGTGACGGTAAGTTGGAAATTGGAAGCAGTGATTTTGGCTTAGGCACAGGTGCAAGTCGTTTGAGCGATGCGCTTGAAGATGACTTCGATGAAGTATCAAAGCTATTTACTGGCGATGATGGTATTGCTAATAAATTATTTGATTTTATTGACCAATATACTAAATCAAGTGGTATTTTAGCCGGCAGAGAAACCGCGGCAAAAGACCAGCGCGAACAGCTTTTAGATGACCGAGCCGCGTTTGAATTACGCCTAGTTAGTTTTGAACAAACACTGCGCGGACGTTATTTGAATTTAGACCAAACGGTCGCACGATTACAACAATCAAGTTCGGCCTTACTAGCAAGCTTGCTTTAGCGCTACAATTGAGATTTTTTATTGCTGTAAAGCATCATTCTTAGCTGTGTTTTCATCGTCAACAGCTTTATTATTTTATTCGGAGACAAAACGGTATGGCGCTTAAAGGTATAAACGCATATAAAAAGGACAGTTTGAAACAAGACATTGCAAGCGCCGACCCACATCGGTTAACACTCATGTTGATGCAGGGTTCACTCGATCGCATGGCATATGCGAAAGGGTGTATGGAACGCAAAGACTTTGCTGGAAAAGCAGAGCACCTGTCGAGAGTTAACGCTATTTTACTTAACTTACGAGATACTTTAGATTTGGATGTTGGTGGTGATGTTGCACAAAATCTCTATTCGTTATACGAGTATATGATAACAAGGTTGTTGGATGCTAACGTGCAAAACAGCTTGCAGATATTAGATGAAGTGATTAGTCTGCTGCTACCAATAAAAAAGGCTTGGGCTAGTATTCCACAAGATGCAAAAGAAGAGGCATACGAAATTCAACGTCGAAAAAGCCATTCAGTGTGAGTAAAGACGATTATTTGTCCCATGCGCTAACTCCTGAGGATCTTAGCGCTGTAAACCAATCAATTTTTACATTGCTTGGAACTGACAATGTCGACGATCAAGTGCTCCGTCGGCTTGTTACTCAGCGTGACGAGTTAATTCAGGGGCATCTTAAAAGCCTAAATGAAGTTGAACGTGACCAATTCGCCAAAGCTGAATTGCCTATTAATAATAAACTCCACACCGCCGTGCAGTATCTTTTTGCTGACTCACTGTCCGAATTGAGTGGACTGGTACGCGGACTAAAAGCAGTTAAAAAATATAAGTGATAAAGTCTAACTATGTTGAATGATATCCGTGTTCATATTCACTCAAACGAAGAAGTGCAGGAAGCAATTGAAGCACGTTCTGCCTCGCATATAGAAAAGATCCACAAGCAAAATAAATCCGCTTTCGCTAAACACATTCCAAGTTTAATCAACGAATTACATTCAATAAGTAGCAATAACATTTCTATATTTTGCAATCAGAATGAAGAATATAATATTGTTGATTTTGGACTTGGTCAGACACTTTATGGCGAGGCTCCTCTGGCTGAAATTGCTGAGCAATGTCAACAACTGCCTCAGCACTCGGCCTATCTGTCTTTTTCAAACGCTTCTCCAGCAGCTCCTATTACAAAAGAAAAGTGGGAGAGTGATGATTTAGAGCAGGTATTGCAGGCATACCAAACAAGTGCCAAATTTGTTGAGATGAAAGCGAAAACGGCTGATGTATTGGTTGTATTAGGTTTAGGCTTAGGCCACCATATTGACTGGCTTATTGAGCGTTGCTCCGCCAAGCATATTATTATTTATGAGCCGGAAAACCAATATTTCAAAAGTTCTTGTTTGGTGAAAGACTGGCGAAGTGTGTTAGAAAAGGTAATGGAAACGCAGAGAAGTTTATATTTTCAAATAGGCAAGAACAGCGAAAACCTTATCCAAGACTTATCCGAATTATCAGCTCAGTTCGATGTTAAAGATGTAATGCTATTTCAACATTATTATGAGCCTACCTTTGACGCAGTTATGCACGCTTTTCGAACTAAATCGTGGCAAGAAATGAAAGTCTCTAATGCGCCATTCTCTCTTCAAGGCAAGTACACACAATACACACCACCTTGGTTGGACAGCCCAAATATTCACTCACTATCAGTAGTTTCTAAAGAGCAGCCGCGGTTTCAAACTAATTTAGCTGCTTTTCTAAAATATTATCCTAATATTCATGAAGAATTCGTAAACTACAAACCACAAACGTGGGTTGTTGTTGAAAATAAAATCAAGCAGATTAATTTGTTTAACCGTGATAATGGTGCTTGTTTGTATGGCAGTCACCCCGAACAAGATGGTCATGAACACTACAAAAGCTTTGAGAAATTCCCAAATAAAGACGGCCTTATTCTTGGCTATAGTGGTGAGAAATTAAAACATTATTTTCACTATAGATTAGTTAAAAAAACCGAACAGTTATTGCTCAAAGCTGAAGACGAAGCAGGATTTTTGCCAGATACCATCAAGTCATTAATACTTTTTGGATTGGGTGCAGGTTATCAGTTGGACAGTTTATTTGAGCACAAAGAAGTTGAGAAACTGTTCATTTGTGAGCCCAATAGAGATTTTTTCTATGCATCTTTGTTTGCTATAGATTGGGCTAATATGCTAGAAAAAGTCGACGAGTCAGGTGCCAATTTATATATTAATATTGGTGATGATGGCACGCATTTATTTCGCGATCTGTTAGCGCAATTTTATAATATTGGCCCCTATGTTCTCAGCCAAACCTTCTTTTACCAGGGTTACTACAATGCTTCTTTAAATGCGTCAATTATGCAGTTGCGAGAACAATTGCAGATTGTTGTTGCAATGGGCGAGTATTTTGATCACGCTTGTTATGCGATTGAGCATACCAAGGAAGCGTTGCGCAACAGCATTCCGTTTTTACGCGCAAAACCAAGCCAATATCTCAATGAACAACAACGAGAATTACCTATTATTTTTGTAGGCAATGGCCCATCATTAGATTATAGCATTGAGACTATTCGTGAATTAAAAGGCCGCGCGATTGTGGTGTCTTGCGGGACGTCATTACAAGCCTTGCATCGCAATAATATTGTTCCCGACTTTCATGCCGAGATAGAGCTAAACCGCGCAACCTATGATTGGGCTTATCGAGTAGATGACCTTGAATACCTCAAAAAAATTACCCTTTTGAGTTGCAATGGCATTCATCCCGATACGTGTAACTTATACAAAAACGTAAAGTTTGCATTTAAAGAAGGGGAATCGGCCACCGTTTCGACACTTAATGTTATCGGCGTAGAAAAGGCAGAATCACTTGAGTTTTCCTTTCCCACTGTTAGTAATTTCGCCATCAATCTATTTTTAAAACTAGGCTTTAATCAGTTTTATTTTTTTGGTGTTGATATGGGATTTGTTGATAACGAAAAACATCATTCATCGCAATCGGGCTATTACACTCCCCAGGGTAAAGAGCTCTACAAGTATACCGAAGAGAACAATACAGGGCTGCGAGTACCTGGTAATTTTCGTCCTGTGGTTAGCACGAAGTATGAATTTAAACTGGCTAAAACTATCATCGAACAAGCTTTGGCAGCGCATAAAATTGATTGTTACAATACAAGTGATGGTGCTCGAATAGAGGGGACTTCGGCGCTCAGCATCGATAATATTTTATTGATGAGTACAGAGGAACAAAAGCAAGATGTTTTGCACAGCCTTGAGTCATGTTTCTATACATTACCTGCAGATAAGTTCATTGAGGAGTTCGAAAGCAAATATGATAGCCAGTTGGTCCTCGAAGAGATTGATCAATTGCAAGGTATGTTGCAGACGACAATTAGGAATCAAGACGATGTGTTCAGTATTATTGAAAAGCAAAAGCAGTTTTTATTTTATTCTTATAAAAAAGGCAACTCTTTATTTTTCTATTACTTGTACGGAACCATGAATCACGTCAATTCTGTGCTGAGTAAAGCGGCAATGCATCAAGACATCACTATTTCGGTCGAGGTAGCGCAGCAAACTATTTCCATTTGGATTGAGACCCTCAACGACGTCAAATTATTGTTGCAAAATACCGACGAGTTGTTTGATACCTCATCTAGTTTTCCTGTTATACGCGAGCGGCTGGTGTTAAATAAGCCTGATACCCGTCAAATATCGGTGACTACTTTTGAGCCACACTTAAGTGAATTGGTAAGCGAGTGTTTAAACACACTCTCTGCTATTTATCCTATTACTTATTCGGTTCAAACGATTACGTCAAACACAGATAAGAATGCAATGGGCTTAACAGAGACTGAAGAGCCATCAGCGGGTAAAGAGCCATCAGCGGGTAAAGAGCCATCAGCTATATTTTGTGTTAAAAATAATCAGGACTGGCAATATTTAAGGACATGTCTTGAGAAACGAGATGAACATGCTCAACAGCATAACTATGTTGGTAATGTGCTCATTTGCTTGATGGGTGAATATCAATCCACATGGTTTGAGCAAGTCGCTGTCTACTCCCATCTAGTGGTTTCCTTTCAGGTTCTACCACAAGTACTCGAATTGAGTCATGCCGCAGATTACAGGCAAGGTAGGATCCCGTTTTCACCGCTAAGCCTGCATCTTGAATCAGCAATTAAACACTTAAACGATACTGGGGATTATGTCATATTCATTGAAAAGCTTGATTTTTCAGATCTTGGCTTAAAAAATGCATCTAAAACGAATGAAGCAGCTGAATTTAGCAAAACTGAAAATTTAGCCGGTGTTCTAAGCGAAAGTGATGCATCTATAAAGTCACCTAGTGAAGATACCAAGATAAGTGATTTATGGACGTCCTCTGTGAAGATTTCTGCGGAGAATGAACCAGAGGCGCACAAATATATTGAACGAAACATTGTAGAGCGTATCTCTGCACCCGCGTTCATTGATTATAAGACGTATATTGGAATACCTCGAAACGCTCAACAGCTGACGGCTAATGCCACTGTTTGTGATTCTGCTAACTCTCGTGGTCTAAAGGTTAATAGACACTTTGAGGTAGTAGAATTATTCCAAATATGGCAAACACAAAGCGTTGTAGAATCTAATATTAGTGTCTACACAAAGGCAAAGTAATAATGTTTGATAATAAAACTATATTAATAACTGGTGGAACGGGGTCTTTTGGACATCGTTATGTATCGCATATTTTAGCAAACTACAAACCTAAGAAAGTGATTATTTACAGCAGAGATGAACTCAAGCAATATGAAATGCAGCAGCTGTTTTTTGACCCTTGTATGCGTTATTTTATTGGCGATGTTCGCGATGCAAGTCGCCTGCTTACTGCAATGCGGGGTGTAGACTACGTTATTCATGCTGCAGCGTTAAAGCAAGTTCCAGCGGCAGAGTATAACCCAAACGAATGCATAAAAACTAATATCAATGGTGCGCAAAACGTCATTGAAGCTTGCATTGAAGCGAAGGTACATCGTGTTATTGCGTTGTCCACAGACAAAGCGGCTAACCCGGTGAATTTGTATGGAGCTACAAAATTAGCGTCCGATAAACTGTTTGTAGCCGCAAATAACATAGCCGGTGCCGATGGTCCAAGGTTTGCCGTAGTAAGATATGGCAACGTGGTGGCGTCAAGAGGCTCAGTTGTGCCGTTTTATCGTAATTTATTGGCGCAGGGTAAAAAAATATTACCTGTAACGCATCAAGAAATGACGCGATTTTGGATTACATTAGATGAAGGCGTCAAATTCGTCCTTACTAATTTTGAAAGAATGCAGGGTGGGGAAATCTTTGTTCCTAAAATACCTTCCGTTCATATTTTAGATTTGGTCGAAGCAATGAGCGGCACGAGGGAACATGAGCTGATTGGCATTAGACCTGGCGAAAAATTACATGAAGTAATGGTGCCTGAGGAAATGGCCCATCACTCTTTAGAGTTTGATGATCATTTTGTTATTACCCCTTCAATCACGTTTTTTGATAAGACCATTGATTACTCAAAAAACAAGTTAGGTGAAATAGGTAACAAGGTAGGTGAAAAGTTTGAGTACCACTCTGGCACAAATCAACAGTTTCTAAGCGTAAATGACTTAAAAGAGATGGACAAACAAACGTTATGATCCCCTATGGTAAACACGACATCAGCGGTGACGATATAAATGCGGTTGTAGACGTGCTGGAAAACCACTTTTTAACCCAAGGAAGTAAAGTTCCTGAGTTTGAAAAAGCCCTGTGTGACTATACCAGTGCGCAGTTTTGCACCGCGGTAAATAGTGCGACTTCAGGTCTGCATGTAGCTTGTTTAGCCGCCGGCGTTACTCAGGGTGATATCGTTTGGACAACTCCAAACTCATTCGTCGCATCCGCAAATTGTGCGCTTTATTGCTCTGCGAAGGTGGATTTTGTGGATATGGATGAGCACACTCGCAACATTGATATTACAAAATTAGGTGCAAAGCTAAAGCTTGCAAAACGGAGCGGGCATTTACCTAAAGCATTAGTCGTTGTTCATTTCGCCGGTTTCAGCTGCGACATGCAAGCAATTGCCGATTTACTTAGTGGTCTTGGTATTGTGTTAATTGAGGATGCTGCCCATGGTTTAGGTGGTTCTTACAATGGCCGTAAAATTGGTAATTGCGAATATTCTGATATGACGGTATTGAGCTTTCACCCAGTCAAGTCTATAACAACCGCGGAAGGTGGCGCGGTGCTAACCAATAATCCGCAATTAGCACAACAAATCTTACTGTTTGCGAAGCATGGTGTCACGCGCGACCAACGTTTGTTTGATGCACAGACGACAAACATATCGTTAACTGGCGATTGGTATTACCAGCAACTCACATTAGGCTACAATTATAGACTAAGTGATATGCAGGCTGCTCTGGGTATATCGCAGCTAAAAAAATTAGATGACTTCATTGGAGCTCGGCAACAAAAAGCCAATTTTTATTTTCAGGCTCTTGCCAATTTGCCACTTATTTTGCCTCAGCAAACGAACACAGATAATCAAAGCGGTTGGCATATATTTGTTATTGAGTTAGAAACTCAAGATGGGGATGCTAATCGAGGCCAAACAAGAAAAGCCGTTTACGAACAATTAGTCGGCAAAGGTATTGGCGTAAATGTGCATTATATTCCAATTCATTTGCACCCGTTCTATCAGCAACTCGGTTTTAAGTATGGCGATTTTCCTTATGCGGAACGTTATTACGAACGCGCAATTACACTTCCTCTGTATCCTAGCCTGACGCAACAGCAGCAACAAGCTGTGGTGGATGCGTTGACTGAGATATTAGTATGAACGTTGCCATTATTCCTGCTCGCGGCGGAAGTAAACGTATCCCTAAGAAAAACATTAAAGAATTTGCAGGTCTGCCACTGATTGCATACTCAATCGAGGTGGCAAAGAAATCTGGAATTTTTGAACATATTATCGTTTCAACGGATGACGCGGCTATTGCCGATATAGCCAAATACTATGGTGCTCAAGTGCCATTTATGCGGCCCGGTTCATTATCAGACGGTATAACCGGTACTCGAGATGTGACTAATCATGCCATTGAATGGGTCACCAAAAACATCGGTATGCCCACATTTTGCTGCGCCATTTATGCAACAGCTCCTTTTTTACAAGTTGAATATCTGCAGCAAGGATTGCAAGCCCTGATAGATAATTCGGATAAAAGCTTTGCCTATTCGGTTACCAGCTTTGCGTTTCCAATTCAAAGAGCGCTGTTGATGAAAGAAGATTATGCACTGCCTGCTTTTGAGAACGATATCGCTAAGCGCTCGCAAGACTTGCCTGAAGCATATCATGACGCTGGACAGTTTTATTGGGGTAGAACTGAGGACTACCTGTCCGCAAAGCCGTTCTTCTCCGAATACGGTATTCCCATTATATTACCGCGGCATTTAGTGCAAGATATTGATACGCCTGAAGATTGGTATCGAGCCGAACTAATGTATCAAGCTTATATGGTAAAACAACAAGACAATTTGAGGTAAGTAGAATGGTAATGACTACTGAAACCAACTCTGCAAAAGAAAAAATACTTATTATCCGCATGCTAGGTTTAGGCGATGTTACGTGCATTGGAGTGCCAAGTGTAAGATATATTAAACGCAAACATCCTGGGGCCGAAGTGCATTTTTTAACCTACGCCGCCGGATTTGAAGTCATGGCGCTAGCAGAGCCGCAAGTAAAAACTTTCGGACTGAAAAGTGGTGAATGGCCAGAAGATATTTTAAAAGCGATGGAAGTATTTTTGGGTCTAGCTGAAGTCATTATTGGTGAAGCCTATACCAAAATAATTAATCTCGATACATGGTTTATGCCAAGCTTTTTATCTCGTTTCTTGAAAGACGCAGGTGAGCCGATTGAAGGCAATTATATTGGTATGTCAATTGCCGAATTAATTACCCAATTTCAAAATCAAACACTTCCCCCCACGTTTGTGAATGAGGAAGAATATTATCTTCAGAGCACCTGGTTTAGTATGATGAGATGGCACACAACGTGGTGGCAATCTGACTATTTACCAGAACGTGGTTATCCTGAGTTTTATTTGAGAACCTGCTGCGGGTGGCAAGATATCGATTTAGATATGCAAATACAAATAACACGTGATAAGCAGATAGCTAAAAAAGCGAAAAGTAAAAAGGTAATTGCATTAGCAACTCAAGCACGCACAGCAGAGCGCAGTTACGAGTTAACAGAGCAATTACAAAAAGCACTTGAAGATGCTGGGTTCGAGGTTTGGTCAAAATTTGACGGCAGTCAATCCATGCGTCAAACCCTAGCTATGTTGAAATCAAGTGACTTGCTCATATCCGTTCCATCAGCTCCTCAATGGCTGGCAACAGCGGTCGGCTGCCCGGTAATGATCATCAGTGGTAATATCGATCCGCGCACCTTAATGCCTGATTATGCAACTGATATGTCGGATAAACCGGCACAAGTGCAAAGTTTAGTTGAAGGTGTGCAAAGTATTTTTGATGGCAGGGTTGATATGGGTGAAGGAAGTCACTTTTAGCGTCTGTCTAAACGGATCCTTGTTTATTTCACCATTTTGAAAAGCTTATAAGGTCAAAATTATGTCCAGTAATACTACAATTAGAATAGGCAATGATGATCTTTTCTTCGATGTCGGTCCAAATCAAAAGCCCTTTATTATTGCTGAATTAAGCGGTAATCATGGGCAAAGCTTAACGCTTGCTAAGCAAATGGTTGAGGAAGCAGCAAGAGCTGGGGCGCACGCTATTAAGTTACAAACCTACACAGCTGAAAGTATGACACTTGACGTGGACTCCCCCGACTTTGTGATTAAGGAAAGTGACAGTTTGTGGTCGGGTGAAAAGCTCTTTAATTTATACGCCAAAGCTTCTACCCCATATGAATGGCATAGTGAATTATTCACCCTTGCTAACAGCCTTGGAATGCTTGCTTTTAGTTCACCATTTGATGAAGATGCAGTCGACTTTTTAGCACAGTTGAATGTGCCATGCTATAAAATTGCCTCGTTTGAACTAACTGATATTCCGCTAATTAAAAAAGCAGCAGCGCAGGGTAAACCGCTTATCATGTCAACAGGTATGGCTAGTATAAGCGATATTGAAGAAGCGCTAACAGCGGCTAGAAATCAAGGTTGCGAAAACATTATACTGCTCAAATGCACGAGCACTTATCCTGCCTTACCTGAAAATACAAACCTGGTAACCATCCCCAATATGCGCGCTACATTTAACTGCCAAGTTGGTTTGTCAGACCACACGGCGGGTATAGGTGTGTCAGTCGCCAGTGTTGTTTACGGTGCCAGTGTGATTGAAAAACATTTTGTTTTATGCAGAGATGATGGCGGTGTTGATGCCGCTTTTTCACTTGAACCTGACGAATTATCCCAGCTAGTCATTGAGACTGCAAGAGTATCTGAAGCCATTGGGACAGTGACTTATGGCGGCACTAGCGCTGAGGAGAAGTCTAAACAATATCGTCGCTCTATATACATTTGTAAGGATATCAATGCCGGCGAAGTATTGACTCGTGAACATGTAAAGATAGTGCGACCTGCGCATGGCTTAGCGCCCAAACATTTAACCACAGTTGTGGGTAGTGTTGCCTCTATTTCTATGCCAAAAGGCACGCCCCTGAGTTGGGCAAAAATTAATTCAGTGCATTAAATAAAAATAATGCAGCTATTTTTC
>JAWUVZ010000142.1:0-8587 GCA_034112105.1 Glaciecola sp.
CATGTAATTTCCCGTTATGTGGGGTGTTATTGAACGTCGGCTATAGAGAAAAGTAGTTTCGTTATCAACTTTTAAATAACAGTAAATTCACCTCATATATTATTAGAACTACCATCATATTTTCACTCTAACAATACCAAATACAAGAAAACTGCAACGGCAGGAAACTGCCCATTTGAGACCGTCATCACATTATCTTGCTGCGTCGGTGAGTACCACAATGCAAAAGTGCCGCAAACCAAATATAATATACCTTTTGGAACTGATATTAATATTTACTTACACTTAAGGAGCGACCGTTAATTATTCCCAAATATCGAAATACATTGCACTTTCGCGTTGTGGTTTAGGCATTGTTTTTAATTTACTACTTCCAACATACAAAAAACCAAGAATCTCATCATGCTCAAAACAATCGAATGCATCTTTAACAATTTTATCTTGCGCATAACTACCTGACCGCCAAACGCCCTGAAACCCCTGAGCTAATGCCGCCATTTGCATACTGTGAACAGCGCAAGCAGTTGAAGCGACCTGCTCCACCCATGGAACCTTGTCGTCTTCTTTGTATTTACAAATAGCCACGATCACCATTGGTGCTCTCAATGGAAGCTGAGGTGCTCGGTCGATAATAGCTTGTCCGGCGCCCGAATTTATTGCTGACTCCTCAAATATTTCGCCTAATTTGATCAGTCCTTTTCCCTTGCAAACGATAAACTGCCCAGGGGTTAAACATCTATGGTCAGGCGCACGCAAAGCTGCTTGCATAATATTTTCAAGCGCAACGCCTTCTGGCGCTGGTGCGGTCAACCTTGGTTGAGAACTGCGGTTTAGCAATAGATCTAACGCTTGCAAATTCGACTCCAAAAAAAAGATACATAAATTATATTATCAGCCTAAGATTGCATAAATAGACAAAGGTATTATTCTGCAAACCAACGTAGGCATGCAGCTTGGTTTGAGTTAGTATACTCTAGTTTAAAGTACGCTGGTACGCAAAAGAAAGCACAACACGCGAAGCTATTATGCAGCAACAAAGAAAACTAAGACCACTTCAAAACATCATGCGTAAGCATGCTAAGGCACCACATATACAAAAACGTCAAAGCGATCTGTTAATGACCTACGCAAGTAATGATCACAAATTAATAGCGCAACTAATTCAAGCTTGGTTAAGTGAGCAGCAGACTAAACCGTAACAAACAATTACATTTAAATATTTTCGTTTTTCATGTCGATTCGATAACATCGTTCGTGAAGGAAACTAAAAGGTAAATTAATCAAATGTCAGAGAAAAAAAGTTGGACCAAGTCGTTTTTCGTTGGTTCTTGGAACGTGATCAACTTTACGCGAAAGTTCGTGTTGAACCTTATATTTTTCATCCTACTGATTGCCATTCTTATAGGAATTAGTAATTCAGGCGGTGGTAAAACAACAGTACCCAAAAGCAGCGCATTGGTGCTGAACTTAACAGGCAACTTAGTAATTGAAGAACAATATGTGGATCCTGCTGAAAAATTTGCAGCAGAAGCATTTGGCCAAGGTACCGATAATCCAGAAATATTAGTTAGAGATTTAGTTAAGGTTATCAATAACGCTAAGGAAGATAAGCGCATTAAAACGCTTGTCTTGCAATTAGGTGGACTTGGTGGCGGTGGTTTAGACAAAATGCGTTTAGTAACCGAGGCATTAACTGATTTTAAAACCTCTGGCAAACCTGTTTATGCAATGGGTGATTATTATGGACAAAACCAATATTATCTAGCAGCACATGCAGATAAGCTTTACTTGAATCCAATGGGTGCAATGATTATTGAAGGTTATGGCCGTTATAGAATGTATTACAAAGAAGGCTTAGAAAAACTCCGTGCCTCTGTTCACGTATTCAAGGTCGGTAAATTTAAATCTGCAGTAGAACCTTATCTGCGCGACGATATGTCTCCTGAAGCCCGACTTGCAAATGAAGTTTGGATGAACGAACTCTGGTCACAGTATAAATCAGATGTTGCATTCGCTAGAAATATGGATGTCGGTAACTTCGATGAAAAAATGGACCAACTGATTCCAAAATTCGAATCTGTTAATGGCGACTTTGCTGAATATGCCCTGCAAAATGGATGGGTAGATGGTTTAAGATCGCGCAATGAGTTCCGTGAAGAAATGGTCGCTTTGTTGGGTGAAGCGGATACCAAAGAGGGGTATGACACGGTTAACTATCAGAAGTATTTAGGCTTAATCACACCAAAAATTGCATTGCCTGAATCATCCAAGGATAAAGTGGCCATTATTATTGCTAAAGGAACTATTCTAGATGGCAATCAAAAGCCAGGCACTATAGGTGGTGACAGTACTGCTGCGTTATTAAGAGATGCGCGTTTAGACGACAAAGTAAAGGCTGTTGTACTGCAAGTAGATTCCGGCGGCGGCAGTGCTTTTGCGTCTGAAGTTATCCGTAAAGAAATAGACTTAATCAAGGCCGCAGGTAAGCCTGTAGTTGCTTCAATGGCTACATATGCAGCATCTGGCGGTTATTGGATATCGGCAAGTGCTGACGAAATTTTCGCTGAACCGACTACAATAACGGGGTCTATTGGTATTTTCGGAATGATGACAACGTTTGAAAGGACGTTGGAATATGTTGGTGTAAGAACCGATGGCGTAGGTACAACTGAATTAGCCGGTATGAGCCCAACACGAGGACTTTCTCCTGGCGTCAAGCAAATAATCCAGATGAACATTGAACGTGGCTACGAACGCTTTATAAACCTAGTTGCGACTGAACGCGGCATGACCACGCAAGACGTTGACAAAATTGCCCAAGGTCGAGTCTGGATTGGTACGCAAGCATTAGAGCTTGGTTTAGTAGACAAATTAGGAAACTTGCAGGATGCGATTGAAGCAGCCGCTGGGTTGGCTGAATTAGAAGACTATGATACCAAGTATATTGCTAGAACATTGTCTGATAAAGAATTATTCTGGCAGAGCTTTTTAGCGGGAACAGCATCTATATTTTCTGGTTTAGATGTTGAACCAAAGACAAGTGCCTTCCAGGAAATATTAGCTAAAGTAGATGCAGACTTGAAGCAATTTACGCAGTTAAATGATCCATTAGCAACCTATGCAATGTGCATTGAATGTCAAGTTGACTAGCAGTTGTTATTTGCTAACTACTGAATGGTTAGCATGGTGCAAGTATGCATGAACGTTAAAATGGACAGTTTCGACTGTCCATGTTTTGTGCCTGCAGTAACATACAAGAATGAATGATACGGACCTTATCCACAGTGCAACAATGGCAATTGAAAAAAGCTGTCAGCTTGCTGAGGCTTACTTTTCAACGCGCTTTTCAGTGCCCTCTGTTATATTGAATCAGAGAGGAAGAATTGCTGGAAGTGCATATTTGCACAGAAATGTGATCAAATTAAATAAGACACTTTTCATACAGAACTTCGACGACTTTTTGCATCAGGTAATTCCACATGAAGTGGCGCATATAATTTCCTATCAAAAATTTGGAAAGGTAAAACCACACGGCATAGAATGGCAGAGTATTATGCGCTCTGTATTCAATTTAGATGCACATGTTACTCACAAATTTGATGTCGCCAACGTAGGTATGCAGGACTTTGCATATCGATGCGACTGCAATAATTTAATCATGCTGAGCGTCGTTCGTCATAACAAGGTGACGCGCGGCAAGCAACGTTATCGTTGCCAGAAATGCAAATCATTGCTAACGCCAGCGTAAAGTGGCAGCAGCAATAAGTTATTGGCCGAACATTGGTTAACAACAAAGCAGCATATTTCTCCGACCCAACCTTTATTAGACAAATGTAAAGAAGCGATAGATACTTGACAAAACGACATTATCTGATGGTGCTGCATGCGGGGCAAGAGTATCACTTGTCGCAGAGATTAAAAAGATCCACTCGTTTTTACTCGAGTGGATCTATAACATGAAAAATGAATTTTCTAGTACGTGAATCGAGCCTGCAAATACCAAGTTCCGCCATTAAAACCAAATGGACTTGACTCTGAATACAACTGCCCTGAACCTCCTGCCCCAGGATTCTTCTCTGGATAGGCATCAAAAAGATTATCTGCACCTAAAACAAACTCAACTTGGTCACTATATTGATACGCAACTTGCGCATCAACTAGTACTTCGGCACCAATTCCAGAAACTCCATTTCCAGTGTCATCCCATCCTCCATAATAATTTGCACGTAACAGGGTTCTGATATTTCCTTCCGTGTGTGTCCACGATACGTTGGCTCGTGTATTTGGCAATAAATCCTCAATTGCTGCAACACGCCCGTCACCAATCGGGTTTACGGTACCAACACTATCCACTTCGGTCTTGTTATAGTTGGCCGCAACTGTGACCCTAGACTCACCACCCCACAAATTAAATGACATGTTACCAACAACATCTATGCCAGTCGTGGTTGTATCGAAGCTATTAGAGAAAAATCTAAATTGTGATAAATCGTCTAGCCCAACGAATTGCTGACGTTCGATAACACCTTGCGCATCTAAACTCGTTAAAGCCTCGGACACTGTTGCGAAGTTAGATCCCGAGGGAGCCGCGAATGTAAGTGCTTCAAGAAAATCGACATTAGCACCAAGAGCAACTCGATCTGTTAACTCAATATTGTAGTAATCAATCGTCCAACTTGAACCTGCGAGAGTAAAACCAACACCAATTGAGAAGTTTTTAGCATCCTCTGGGCCAAGTTCTGGTCGACCATTCCCTAAACTCTCTATAAAGTTAGAAGCTAGTTGTCCTGCTGCTGAAGAAAGCGGCAAAGTACCTTGGTCGACAAGCACACCCTGCACGTTTTGCGTAGTTACATTTGTTATGTTGGCTTGACCCGCTGTAGGAGCGTGGAATCCAGTAGAGATCGCCCCACGAATTCGAACATCATCACTGACATGATAAATACCTGCAATCTTATAGTCCGTAGTATTACCAAATTCACTAAAGTCTTCAGCTCTTACCGCAGCTTGAAGCGTTAATTTTTCAGTAATATCAGCTTCAACATCGATATAAAAAGCGGTACTGTCTTGAGATGCAGAGGTATCTGCCGGGAACCCACCGAAGCCATTTGAGCTCGATGAGAAGCCCTGACTAGCTAATGGGCCAAGCGCATAAGAGGCTTCGTCACCAGCAAAAAGATCAAACTCTTCTTCTCTATACTCTGTACCAAAAGCTATGTTTAAATCAGAATCTAAACCAGCATCAATCCTATATACAAGGTCGAGATTAAACTGGGTTTCGGTCTGTTCCTGACCACCTGGCACGAAATCTCTGGGCGTAGCTGGGCCTAGAGAGGCGTTGATGGTATTGCGAATAAAGAAATCAGTCCTGTTCGAGCCACGCTGAGCACTAGCGTCATAAAACAAACCTGTACCAATTTTAAGTTCGCCACGAATACCTACAGCAATAGCGGTGTCTTTATTGGTACCACCAAATCTAGGCACAAATCCGCCTGGAATAGTGTTAATAAATGAAAAACAATTTGGATCAGCAGCCACCTGTGCAAGGAAAGTTGGGTCAGGGAAAACATTACCGGTGCCACCAATAGGTATACCCGCAATACATGAACCACCAACACCAAGACCATCAAGGTCGCCAACTAACACAGAGTGAACTCCATCAGGATCAGCAAGGCCAGTCAATGGATCAACTCTTGGCCCTCGGTAAACGCCTCCACGCTGATTTCCATCTGTCACGGGGTTACGGTAAAAGAAACCACCGGTGACTTCTCTCTCGCCATAATTACCAAACAAGTAAATTTCTGCGGCGTCACTAATCTCGAATGCCGAGTTAATAAATAACTTTACGTCACCTTCAACATCCGGTTGTCCCCAGTATTGTGGAACATCACCTGTATAATTATTAATTCCTTGGAAGTCAAAAGCTGGCGTGTAACCAGCAGAAATCATACCGGCAACATCGTCTCTTACAACTGACCGTATTGTACCTTCAACGTCTTTTATTTCGGCCGTCAAGTTTACAAAACCAGAATCACCGAGCGGTAGTCCGGCGTTTGCAGCTATCGTATAGTTATTACCGTCACCTTCATAAGTAGAACCATAGCGTGCTACTACTTCAAAGCCTTCAGAATTATCTTTTAGGATAAAGTTAAGTACACCCGCGATAGCATCCGACCCATATTGTGAAGATGCACCGTCTCGTAAAACTTCAACCTGTTTTAATGCCATTGATGGGATTGCAGAAATATCGACCCCTTGGGCACCATCAGAAATACCGCCACCAAGGAATGAAATTATAGAGCCTCTGTGACGACGTTTTCCATTCACTAACACCAAGACGTTATCAGGAGAAAGCCCGCGCAGATTTGCAGGTCTCACAATCGTTGCTGCATCGCTGATTGGTTGAGTATTAATGTCAAAAGAAGGCACTGCGGTGCGTAACATATCCTGAATGTCCGATGATGAGTTCTGACGCAATTCATCCCCGCTGATTATATCTACAGGGACAGGGGAATCAGCCGCCGAACGGTCCATCATCCTAGTTCCTGTCACGATTACTTTCTCGATGGTACTTTCTTCTTGTGCCAATGCTTGAATTGGCAATGTCGCCATCAATGCGACTGAAATCGACAAAGCAATTTTGCTTTTTTTCTTAAAGTTATCTTTTTTGTGAGACTTTGTTATCACGTTTTCTCTCCATTTATCGAAGTAATAAGCTATGCCATTGCAAAATGCACAGCCAATTGTCTTAGCATTTTGTGTATTCAAGTAATAATGTTATTTCTATCAGGGCTCGATTCGTATCATCCATGTTATTGCTTTAAAGCACAGACACTATCTAACCTGTAGATGCGCAACAACCTAGGACACGGACACTAGAAATACAGCATGATGTTTGCCAACTTTTTTGTTTTATTTTATTTCAATATAAATCAACGAGATAAGGACAATAATATTAATTTTAATTATGTGTTCACAAAATATATTGCACCGTAATATACAATTTGCACCTATAACGGACACAACTTCACTTTAGAAATTAAGAATAGTCGAATATTTTATTAGCCAATTGCGCTGATATGGTGCGCGCGCTTGCCAGAAAGTTATCGCTAAAACCAATACCACCTAGGGAACAAGCTAACGACCAAAATATGAGTGCCTATTGAATAGATAAAGGACATTGTTTATTCTGTTTAGGGTTTGTTTAGATGGATAAGAGTTAAGTTTTATCTGTTTGATGTCACAAGGACGATGCATCTATGAGTACTACTAATATGCCAACAAAAAGACGAGAGTAATATGCCATTAAAAAGACGAGAGCTTCATAACCATCACTTCGATTCTACAATTTGGAATGATATTAACTTCAGAGATGATGATATTGTTATAGCTACTTATGCTAAGTCGGGCACAACTTGGGTTCAGCAAATTGTTGCTCAATTGATATTTAACGGACAAGAAGGCATTGAAGTAGCAGAAATGTCGCCCTGGGTAGATTTACGTGTTCCTCCTAAAGAAGTGCAATTGGAGATTCTAGAATCACAAACGCATAGAAGGTTTATGAAAACGCATCTTCCTATTGATGCATTAGTCTTTTCCCAAAAAGCGAAATATATCTATATTGGTCGCGACGGCCGAGATGTTTTATGGAGCTTTTACAATCATCATTCAACCGCAAATAAAAACTGGTATGACGTTTTAAATGAAACACCAGGGCGAGTGGGACCGGCAATGCAACCGCCGAATCCATCAATAATTGAGTATTACCATGACTGGCTAAATAAAGACGGTTATCCCATTTGGCCATTTTGGGAAAATATACGCTCTTGGTGGGAAACCAGGAACTTGCCAAATGTTTTATTAGTTCACTTTGAAAACCTCAAGAAGGATATGCCAGGTGAGATCCGTCGGATCGCCGAATTTATTGATACCCCAATTGATGAAAGTAACTGGGAGTCAATACTTAAGCACTGTAGTTTCGACTACATGAAAGAAAATGCGTCAAAAAGTGCACCCGCAGGCGGTATTTTCTGGGATGGTGGCGCGCAATCTTTTATACACAAAGGTACTAATGGCCGATGGCGAGATGTGCTAAGCAAACAAGATATTTCCCAATATAAAAGTCGTGCAGAAGAAGAACTCGGTTTCCAGTGCGCTCAATGGTTAGAAACAGGTAATATACCTTTGTAAACATTAATGATTTGATTAGAAAAACAATTTGGGAAAGCGGATGCAAATGCTGTATTTAAGTTTTACGACCTTAGTATCAATGCTGGTTTCAAGTAAACGTATGCCTGGCCGCGATTGGCAAACTGAATTTCACGCGCGCTTGTTTAAACGATTCTTTCTGGCAGCTGATCGATATGGACCCCAATGGTCTCGCAAGGTCTTGAATTCGGTCACGTCCAAAAGCTCGGTCATGCAACGTATTAACGTTGAAGAGATTGAACTAGCTCATGTGCCTGTGCAAAAAATAACACCACAATCAGTTAACCCCGATGTATTGCGAATAATTGTTTTCATACATGGGGGGGGATATCTAACCGGCAGCGCTAAAGCATACTTAGCCTTTGTGGCACGGCTTGCT
>JAWUVZ010000143.1:0-26280 GCA_034112105.1 Glaciecola sp.
CGCTATGGCGGTAGCGACCTTACGGCGCTGAAGTCACTTTTTAGCTCGCTTATGTTATTAGATCCGAGCGTTGAATTTTATTATTTAGATGAAACTGGCAGCATAATTGCGCATTCGGCAGGATCTGAAATAGCTTTGCGAAAAAGCATTGATTTAACGCCAATTCGGGAATTTATTGATGCGCCAGGCAACTTTCCTCTTCATGCCGACGATCCTAAGAATATTCAAACACGCAAAATTTTTTCGGCCTCCCCGATCTTTAAAAATGGTGAGCTACAAGGATATTTATACGTGATCCTCGGAAGTCAGCAATACGATTCAATTTTAGCGGAGTTACAAGAAAGCCAAGCATTACGAGAGTTTATTCTGTTCGTTAGCGCGGGATTAGCAGCGCTTTTAGTGGTTATGTTAGTTCTATTTAAATTCATTACGTCGCCCCTTCGCCAGTTGAGCCACGACATGATTGCGTTTAGACAGGCCGGTTATAAGCTTTCAAAAGCTCAACTTAGCCAACAAACGTGGTGCGCTGATAGTCGCAGTGAAATAGATAAATTAGGCTGCGCATTTAACGAACTTTTTGCCCATGTTGATGCGCAGTTTCATGCTTTAGAGCGAACCAACGAACAGCGTAAAGAAATGCTCGCCGACTTATCTCACGATCTGCGAACCCCCTTAGCTAGCATGAACGGCTATATTGAAACTCTGCAGCTTCAAGGCGATGCGTTATCAAGTGAAGATAAAGCCAAATTTATGGCAATTTGTATGCGCAATATGAATAACTTAAAACAGCTCATTGACCAAATTTTTGAACTAGCATATTTGGAAGGCGGACAAGTGAGTTTGGCTTGTGAACCCGTCGTTTTAGGTGAGTTTTTACACGATATAGTGACAAAGTTTTCACTGGCCGCTAGGGACAAAAACATATCGATAAACGTAGAGCCTAAACAGTTCGAATGTTTCGTCAATACAGACTTAGCAAAATTAGAGCGAGTCTTGTCGAACCTAATTGATAACGCAATCCGCCACACGCCAGGAAATGGTAATGTCACAATACGCGCAACAACAGCGGATAAATATATTATTTTAGGTGTTGAAGACACTGGTATAGGTATTAAAGCGGGCGAGTTAAAGGATATCTTCTTACCGCGTTATCAAGCTTCTAATAGCAGAAAAGAAGCCGGTCATAATGTTGGCTTAGGCTTGGCTATTAGCCAAAAATTAGTACTATTGTTAGGTTCAACACTGCAAGTAAAGAGCCGTCCTGGTGAAGGAACATGTTTTAGTTTTAGCCTTAAAAAGGCATGAATAACTCCGGTCTTTGACATCAAAAATGCCGATATTGGTGTTCTAAGGTATACTAGGCATTGCATTTTGCAGTGTGCCAGTATTTTTTGAATAACGTGTGTATCTTTAATGCAAGCAATTATTGTCACATTAGGTTTATGCTATTTCTCACATTCGGTAATGTCGATACTGAAAACTCTCCCTTACTCGCCGGTTACCCGTCGCTGCGCCTACGTCATGCTTTTGGCATGATAATACTTATCAGATTTCTCGCTAATGGCGAGCAATGCGTTGGCTGATGGTCTGTAACAGCTCGGGCAGAAACCCCTGCGTTTGCAGCTAAACGCCACTAATTTTTCATGCTTGCAATCACCGCATACGACGCGCAAAAATCTATACTCAAGCCGACCACAACATAGAAAGTCGTCAAACTCTCGTTATTTAAAGACTGCTGGCGGATAATTTAAACAATAGTTGCCATTTGGCGAGTCGCGCTTTATGTATATTTTCTAAGGACACTTGCTAAGCTCAATGGAATAGTAATTTTAGTAGCCAGTCTGTTGCCTATAACTTTAATCATAGTTACTTTAAGCTTGCTAAATTTGGAGTATACGACTTTTCAAATAATGGTTGGAGTAAACGCAAGCGAGCAAACGTCGGCAGACGGTGCATACTTGACTGTCGTAGTTCTTTCTTTGGGCTCGGCCATATTACTTTCAATTTTAGTCATTACTTACCTATGCATCGTAGTCAAAAACATTAGTGAAAGAGGATAAAAAAATCTATTTTGTACGCTTAAAAAATAGCTAATTTGCGCTTTGGACAGCCAGTATTTTGATAAATGCCAAAATTTAGGCTTCAGAACTACACAATATTTTCACTTTCAAAGGAAAGTGTTAATTTATGCTGACATGTATTAGATAAAATGTTGTTAATCAAAATGCTTACTGACCGCCGGCTATGGCCGTCAACTTGTCTTAGAAGTCGAAGCCAATGGACGGCAATTGTTCTATGTGAGTAGTATTGGTTCGAGACAAAAATTGCCTGTTAGCTGACTTTTAGTCAATAGCTGGTTTTCAATTGTTCTGACTCTTGATTCCCTTAGCCCTTGATTCGATGTATTGCCGCACGACCTTAATGCAATCGCTTAATTTCAGGCCGATATATGGGAAACGAAGACAGCTATTGGCTGTCTTCGTTTCCCAAAGAGTTGACGCAGTTATGGTTTTATTTCTTGTTTCTTAAGCCAGAAAAATTGCATGGTATAGCCAACCACGAAAATAACAACAAATAGCCCGTAAAACTGCCGAAGGAGAGGATCGTGAAAACTTGTTAAAACCGGATCGCCAACGGGCAAGCGCAGCAATCCATCGGTTATTGCAGGCAGCATGTGAAACAGTAATGTACCTGAATAACAAAAGGCTTGAAAATAATTTGCTATTTTTGAGAGTGCGGGTATTTTGACAACCAAAAATCCAGCAAGCAAGGCCAATATAGTGAGTACTGCAAGAATATGCGCTGGACCAAATCCTCCCTGGTTGTAAATCAATAATGCAGTAGTCGCTGCGATAAAAGTAAAGCCCAAGTATACTTGACCGGTTTTATGTTCGAGTGTGATAACTTTATAAATTGCCAGGGTGTAAAAACCAGCAAGTAGGGCAATAATGGCTATGATTGTGTGAATCCAACCTAGCAAAGTGATATCTGGCATCGTATTTTCCTTTTGTTATTGAGAGAAAGTAAAGCGTAAAACAGACATACTTATCGTTAAAGCATATCTAATTTCTGATTAGCTATGTGTTGCAGCAATGGACTTTGTGCTGCCCTTTCAAATGCAGCATCTATGGCGGAGAATCGTTTCTGGATGACTTGTCGATAATTAGGGTGGGTAAAAATGTAAAGTTCCCCTCCAATGATTGCCTCAACCACTCGTTTACCAACAATTGATACTTCAATCCCTCTTTCAACCATCGCTTTAGTATTTTTAGAAGGACCACTTCTACCCGCTAAGTTAGTGTTATCAGAGTGATATCGTGCTTGACGATTTCTGTTAGATTCGTGTATCCGGGTTTGCACAAACGCTGGACACAAAACAGATACATTGATCCCTTCTTTTGCAAGTTCAACAGCCCAGCTTTCTGACAGGGACACAACTGCTGTTTTTGTCGCAGTGTAAGCGCCGCTATATGGGACTCCGCCCATACCAGCCATTGAAGATACATTTATAAGCCATCCACCTTCACCGTGTTCCTTGATCAGCGGAACCATTACTTTTGCACCGTAAACCACACCCATTAGGTTTACATCCAAAGCCCACTGCCAGCCTTTCTTCGTTTGGCTTTCGATAGCTCCTGAGTCTCCACTTACGCCAGCATTGTTGACAATCATATGCACCTTACCAAATCGTTTAACAGCTCGCTCAGCAACGTTTTCCCACTGGGCTTCGTCCGCTACATCTAGCACAACAGTTAACACTGGAACGTCTACTCTTTCCAATTCTTCAGCAGCTTTTTTAAGGTTTTTATGATCAATATCTGCGAGCACGATATTCATTTTTTCAGCGCCGAACGCTTTAGCAATGGAAAGGCCAATGCCCTCAGCACCACCGCTGATTACTGCTGTTTTTCCTGCAAATTGAGACATACTAGTATCCTCTTATTATTCTCTGGTTAAGTTATAGCAAATGGGATCAGTCATTCTTGAACATACGATTGAGCATAGCTGGAAACAACTCATTAAAACTTGCACCTTGAGTAAGTTGATTAGCTAAATCCAGCGAGACTAAGCCATGAATTGAAGCCCAATATGTGTGTGCCAGCAATACCTGATCACCCTGTATGTCGCCTGATTCGATTGCTTGACGTGTTGCAGCAAATAGTACTTTCTGGGTTCGACCCTGTGCTTTGACCAATTCAGGATATATTTTAACTTGAGGTATAGGGATCATATATAACAGTCTATAAGCATGAGGCTGTGTGTGGGCAAAACTGGCGTAAGCCTTACCTAAATCCCTCAAGTACTCCATTGGAGGCAGAGTTTCAGCCACCTCTTCTAGTGTCTGTGCCAAACGATCGAATCGTATAGCTCGGAGCGAGGCAAAAACATCTTCTTTATTTTCAAAATATCGGTAAGCCATCATCGAGCTACACCCTAAAACCTTAGCGATTCCGCGCATTGTTACCGCTTGATAATCTTTCTGCTCATAAAGCTCGTAAGCGGCCTTGCAAAAGCTAGTGCGAAATATGTCAATTTCTGTTTGAGTTAGGGATTTTCTCGGCATTTTTTATAGCTGCAGTCATTATTACGTTAATATATCTTACACTGTAATATTTACACTGTAAATTAATTAAATTTGAAAGTAATGAATTACAAGATACAGGGTTGACGGGCTAGGTATTGACCTTAGTTGTGAATTCTAGGTTTCCTCACGTATAGATCTTTACGATAAGCGAATAAGCGATTTAAATGAGTCGTAGTCAATTTAAATAATGCATTTCCTACCAATCTGCGGTTTTTTTAGAAATGTTAAAATCGCTTCCATTTAAGTCAGCAATGTCTCACCTGCTGACATTATGAGTACTGGACATTCCGTATATGGACTCCACCAGTTTCACAACATATTTTTGATAATTTTTTGAGTTAAGTCACGAGCGTATATTCGGCGTCTTATTGAGGTTGCATGTCTCTAGCCTTCGATGTATTCGCCACTGCTGTCCTCTTCGCTTTGGTAGCTTATTGCAGCTTCCGGACAGTACAGGTTTTCAACAGTTTGGTTTAACCAAGTATTATAGATATTATTGCAATCGTAGGTGGTTAAGACACAGAGGTTTGGCTTTACTGAATATAACTTTGTGAACACATTTTAAAACTCGCAATCTTTGGAGTGGCCGCAACACCGGCAATCAGTTAGCTATTTTAAGACAACGAATCGCTGGTTATGCCGTATTGAAGCCCGTTATAGCTTGGCAAAAAATACAATATTACGAGCTTAACTAGTAAGACAAAAAGGGCAGAAACCGGCCTGTCGTCAAAATTAATTACAGGGCGGCTTCGCGCAGCAGAGACAGCCGCAGATGCAATTCAAGTCTTAAATCACCCCCAAAACGATAGCATTTGAATGCCAAACAAACTCTACAATTCTAGCGTTCCACATTTAACTCACCACCTGACTTTTTGAGGCTCTAACGGTATCCTATATGAACGAGCAAAATCGCTATTCACAACTCAACAATAGGGAAAGTATAAATAAGCTTTCACTGAACGATCATTCTGTGAGTATTTTAAGTACAAAAGGTGTAATGTATTTGGAAAGTGCGTTAAATGATAAAACCCTTAGTCGCAATACTTGTGTATTTGAGTACAATAATTAACTCATCCGCTTATGCTTACTATGCGCTTGGATGTGACGACCCAGCATATCATCAATATATTAAAGAGCAATTCACTCATTTCGACACAAAAAATCGACGTTTGCTTACTAGTACTCTGCGCGACTATGAACGAAGCTTAGCGACAACAAAAAATCCATTTCAAGTGATAGGTGATTTAAGCAGGCACCTCAAATACAGTGCGCAATTCGAACCTATCAATGAGATCATTGCCAAAATTGATCGTATCTTTGAACATGCAGATGAGCTAAGTGTAGAGCAGCAAATAGCCGGTGATGTGATTGACAACTTTAGCAGCGAAACACACTCTGTAGGCATAGCACGGGCATGGCTCGCATACAGACAAGCCAAGCATGAATTAGCCTTTGTAGAGTTATTGAAGTCTATTGAGGTAAGCGGCTCAGCGGTCCTAAGGTCTTTTGGCCCTGACTTCGATTTCATTCGTCATATTTATCGCGATGGGCATATTGAGCCTGTTGTTGCCTACATAAACAAAACTGAAGATTTCTGGACTGGCAGGCGCCCCGACGGCCTGCGCTATGTGTGGCTTAAAATGATCAAAGCAGACTGTAAAATACAATTTAATTTT
The DNA here is from genome assembly GCA_034112105.1 of Glaciecola sp. Taxonomy (GTDB): domain Bacteria; phylum Pseudomonadota; class Gammaproteobacteria; order Enterobacterales; family Alteromonadaceae; genus Glaciecola. The sequence continues at coordinate 6,262 of JAWUVZ010000143.1, forward strand.
GTTGACACAATAAAGGTGTTAGAGCTTGGTCTTAGCGTAATTGATGTAAACAAAGACTATGGAGTTAGTCGCTAGTCCAATTATGTCATTCAATACTTCGCTCTATGCGCTGTTAACATAATATAGGCTACTTTAGGTCTATGACGTTTATATTGTCCACTTTGCACTATTGCCAGCAACATTGTTTATTCTTGAATACAGAGCAAACAAGTCGTGACCGCAATTCAGTAAAACGCGATGACTTCAACGCGACTTTTATGCTTCGTATTAAATAGTATGTGAAAAATTTTTAAATAAATGAATTAAAAATTTTTAGCACAACAAAGTGAGACCGGAAATAGTTTTATAATAGGGCACTATATTGGCATTATCTTTAATATTCTATTATACCTGCCTAAATACGCAGTACTGTAATCTGGTGCAGTAATGATGAGAGGTGAAATATAGCCATTGCTAGATAGTTGCCTCAGTCACTTCCCTTCGAGCGTCCTCTTTGGATCGTTTCAAGCACTGTAAACAATAAAACTCCCACGCCAGATTCTAGACTAAACTTCCACCACATTCCTGAACAACGTATGGCGGCTATGGCCGTTCAGCTGTATAAGATAAGTTCTGGCAGTTTGTCGACGCACCTGTCTTTACTAACTACTTCCGTTATGAACGAATAACGACTCGAATGCGCACTTTTGACCTGACTGATTCGACATACAAATAATTACATGACTAAATACTTTCTTGAATCCAGTCGAATACCTTATCTTTCTCTGCCACATTGGAATAAGATCTCAAGTGTTCAAGGATGCACTATGTTGCTGACATTACAATCGGCGGTGCAATACGAACGTCACCGCCCCGAAACGACTATGCTGTATCAACTTATTGAGCAGTATTATCCGGTTTTTCAAAAAGTCCGTTGTGAGCAAGATAAGCGCTTACCGAAGTACGTCGAGCGAGAGTTTGATGATTTTATGCGTTGTGATCGTCTTGAACATGTATTTATGCATGTGGTATGCGTTGATTGCAAACATGAGAAACTGCTTGCCTTTAGCTGCAAACGCCAGGAGGGTTGTCCGAGTTGCGCAGTTAGGAGAATAGCTGAAAGCCCAGCGCTGTTGTTAGATGATGTGCTACACGGCTACCCTATTCGCCTATGGATATTAAGCTTTCCCCTCCCAATACGCTTGTTACTATCCCGATATCCTACTGAATTAAGTAAAGTCATGTCTATCATCCACCGTGCCATTTCCACTCAAATTGTGGGGTGTGCTGGATTTTCTAACAAACAGGTAAAAACGGGCGCTATCTCCCTCATTCAACCTTTTGGTAGTGCACTGAATCTAAATAGTCACTTTCACATGCTTTTTTTAGAAGGAGTGAGTAGTTAAAACCCTTGGGGTAGAACAACCTTTATCAGCATCAAGGCTCTTCCCGGTGACCGCACAGCATAACGACATGGTAACGCTGGTTCACACCATCACCCATCGCATCGCCAGGTATTTAGAAAAAGGGAGGGCTAGCGGTTCGCAACATTTACCTAAATCTACCTATCGATGACGAAGACGGTCTGCTGCAACTAAAAGGCCATTCGGTCAGTTACCGCATAGCTTTAGGACCACAACAAGGGAAAATACTATTTACCTTGCAAACCCTACCTGCCAGTAGCGGCGGTGAATACGGCCAGCTAGCCAACACTTCCGACTTTTCCTTACATGCAGCCAACTCGTGTCGAGAAATATCCGCCAATACCAACGAGCGAGAAAAACTTGGCTGGTAAATCAGTCGTCCAGCCATCAACGAGCAGCGTTTTAGCAGCATAACTTCGGACTGGGCAACCCCACTCGCTATCGGCAAGTGAATTGTTAGAGCAGATGCACATTGCATCTGGCACGATGACAAACAGTATTGATAAGTTAGAGAGAAAAGGCGTAGTTAAAGAAAAAATAAGCAACTACTTTTAGTTTTAATTTTTACTAACTTTTATTAGTGTTATTAAGTATTTATACCTATACTCTTTTGCATACCACCTATACACATGAATTATGCAAATTAAGTACTTTCCCACCGTAATTATTCTCTCCGCATTTTGGTTATTACTAACAAAAGGTGAACTTGCCTCCCTTATCGTTGGTTTATTTTTTGTGGCACTTGCTGTTTTTGCATCTTATCGGCTTGCGCAAGGAACGGAGATGACAAAAGCATCATCTCAAATTGAAATACGAGCATTACCAAAATTTGTTTTGTTTTTTTTAATTAATTCAATGAAAGGAGGTTTAACGACCGCGAAAATAGCGTTCTCTCCAATAGAATCGATAACACCTGATTTAGTCCATTACCCTATTATGCATCTCAAAAAGGGGGCTTCAACACATCTGTTTATGAACTTAATTAGTCTTTTACCAGGATCCGTCAGCGTCATTCGCGAGCCTTCCGGCGTTTTAGTGCACGTGCTCAACACGGGTGCTGACACAATTTCTGAACTGCAAAAATGCGAGGCTGCTGTTTGCAGCTTGTTTGGTATAAATATTTCAACTGAGAAAACAAATTAGAGACCAATCTATGAATATTTTATACATTTGCGTGATTACTGTTTTGTTACTTTGTTTAGTCGGTGGTTTTATCAGGGTTTTGCTTGGTCCAGATAATTCTAATCGAATGCTTGCATCTCAATTATTCGGGACCATCGGAGTCACCATAGTGGTTGTATTGGCTTTTTTGCAAGATAACGAAGTGTTGGTAAACGTTGCTTTGATAATTACGCTGTTGGCATCAATTACTGTAATCGCTTTTCTCAAGCTGGCAGAACAATCAGACTCTGTTTCTGATGACGTAGAGAGAATGTAATATGCTACTCAATGCTTTTACAATAATTATGTTATTACTTGGTTGTTTCTTTTTTGTCGCGGGGACGGTCGGATTGATCAGATTTCCTGACGTTTTTTGTCGGTTGCATGCGCTGACAAAATCGGACAACTTAGGACTTGGTTTGATTGTCATTGGTCTTTTACCACAAACAAATACCCTATCGATGGCGATTAATCTGATATTAGTGTGGCTATTGCTCCTAATTACTAGCGCTGCAAGTTGTCACTTAATAGCGAGAAACGAATACAAAAAACAAATACAAAGAAGGTCTTCAGAAATCAAGACGCAGGAAAACCACAATGACCGGTGACCTATGGATCGATATTTTGCTATGTTTATGTGTACTTTTAATTGCGGCTTCTATTTTTTTAGTCAAAAATACATTCAGTGCTATTGTCCTATTTATCAGTTTAGGACTGGTGGTTACCTTTTGCTGGATAAGACTAAATGCTATTGATGTTGCAATTGCAGAAGCCGCTATAGGTTCAGGTTTAACCGGCGCAATGCTTGTCGCTGCTTGGCGGAAGCTTTCCTCTGACAATAGCAAGAATCAACACCGTAAAGACAAGGAAACGTCTGAATAATGCAAACCTATTGGCTAGTCAATCAACGCGCCATCAATATACTAATAATTGGCTTAGTGAGTGTTCTCACAGTGCTACTTATTGTGGCATTCATTGAGCAACCAGTTCACGATAATGCACTTAGAACTCTCGCACTAGACAACATAGAAAAAACGGGGGTTTCTAATCCTGTAACTGCCGTTTTATTGAATTACCGCGCGTACGATACTTATATGGAATTCGCCGTATTTTTATGTGTTGCCGTGGCGGTGGTTCCTTATGTCTTAGATGCGCAAGTATCTGTTCACAAGCCGTCGTCTGAGTCACAAGTGTTATCGATAGCAAAAGTCTTCGTTCCATTATCAATAATAATGGGAGGCTATTTACTGTGGATTGGATCAAGCCAGCCAGGAGGGGCCTTTCAAGCGTCATCTCTATTGGCAGGTTGTTTAGTTCTATTGTCATTGGCTAATGTAAAGACAATTGATTTTTCTAAACTGCGTATTCGCTTACTTTTGAGCTCCGGCTTATTAGCTTTTGTTGCCGTTATCACGCTTTCGTTTTTTCAGACCCAAGGATTTATTATACTGCAGCCCGCTTTCGCTGGCGCATTAATTTTATTTGTTGAGTTTTTTGCGACATTTGCCATTAGTGTGACTTTGTTTTTGTGTTTTGAATCAATTCACAAAGGGCATCTATGATCATGCTAACTCAATCAATGCTCTACAGTATTTGTGCCGCTATATTACTTGCTATCGGTTTAATGGGTTTTTTACTAACAAGTGATTTCCTGCGGAAATTGTTAGCGTTGAACGTTATTGGCATGGCTATATTTATGGTCTTAATTGCGGCAGCAAGTGCTGCCCCTAATGCAATTGATCCGATACCACATGCGATGGTACTAACCGGGATTGTAGTGGCTGCGGCTGGCACCGCACTTGGGCTAAACTTAGCCTCAAAAATAGCAAGATTTGCTCGCAGCATTCAGAATGAAAACTCAACACAACGGAACAAAACAGTTAGTGTTGAGAAAGTCAGATCTGAAAAACACACGTCTGACGGAAAGGGTAAGTAATGCCACCAATATTCTACGTAATTAGTACCCCATTATTGCTGGTATTACCGTTATTCACCGCAATTTTATGTTTTGTCGTGCCATCAATTAGTATCAAACGCTATATTAGTATTTTCGTTGCTGTTGTTTTAGTTATTATTTGTATTTTACAAGCAAGTTATGTTCTTGACAGCGTCGAGCCATTGCACGTTATTGTAGGAGGATGGGAGCCACCACTAGGCATCAAACTTGTAGTTAATGGGTTTGGAAGCATTATGTTACTCATGACGTCTATTATTGGCCTAGCGATTACATTTTATAGTATTCATTATTTTGAAAGTAATGAAAAAGAGTCCCGCTTTTGGCCACTTTGGTGGTTTCTGATTACTGGATTACTGGGTGTTTTTGTTTCATCAGATATTTTTAACACTTATATAATGCTGGAGCTATTGGGCTTAGCATCGGTAAGTTTGATCGCTATTCAAGGAACTCAAAAAGCACTGCAAGCTTCCTATCAATATCTTTTAGTTGGACTGCTGGGCTCGTTACTTTATTTACTAGGTGTTGCTATTATTTACAGGACCTATGGCGTCTTGGATAATGAGTTACTGGCCGAATTAGCACAAAATAATTTAAGTACTAAATTAGCTCTAGCCTTCATCACATTGGGAATGATGATGAAATGTGCCTTATTCCCCTTACATTTTTGGCTACCCGAGGCTCACTCGAATGCATCGGCACCAGTGAGCGCGATGTTATCCGCTCTTGTTATTAAAGCCGCCTTTTTTATATTATTCACATTTTGGTTTGAAATACTTACACCAGTGGTCACCATGTCTGCGGTAACATTAATGGGTTTGTTGGGTGCTTGCGCTGTCATTTACGGCTCTTATCGCGCGTTTACTGCACCTCGGCTGAAGCTACTAGTTGCCTACTCGACGGTAGCTCAAATTGGTTACCTATTTTTAGCTTTTCCGCTAATGATCGATACTCCAGAACTAGCCAGAACCGCTATTATTTATTTTATCGTGGCTCATGGCTGCGCAAAAGCAGCCATGTTTTTATCTGCGGGATCTATTCAAAAAGCAGCCGGACATGATCGTTTGGCTGAGCTGAAAGGCATTGTTGTGCATTTACCAGTAAGTATTTTCATTTTTGCTGTAGCAAGCGCAAGCTTAATTGGTTTACCACCTAGCGGTGGTTTTATTGCAAAATGGTTACTATTAAAAAACGCAGTTCAATCTGGTCAATGGTGGTGGGTGGTTACTTTATTTATTGGCGGGCTGCTCGCATCAGCTTACTTATTTAGAGTACTCAACTTAACATTTACCTCTGTAGAACAAGCACCTGTTTTATCCGGCACATATAGTGAGAAGAAATTACTAGGGGCTGCTGTCTTAGCAATTATCACTATCCTAATTGGACTCAACGCCATATGGTTAACGAGCATGATCGGGAGCAGCACGTGATGAATATGATGTTATGCGCGCCTCATCCATTCATAGCACTGGAAATGTTAATGACTATAAGGAGCGACCATGCTTAACGATTGGCTCCCCCTTATAATTCTTATTGTCGCTTTTACAACAGGCATGTTGATGCTGTTGATTAAGGAAAAAAGCGAAAACTTAAGAACGACTGTTAATTTAAGTAGTGCCGCTATTAACATCGTTCTCATTTTCATTATGCTTAATGGTGTCGCTCAAGGTGAGGTTTTTGAAACTCGATTACCGTTACTGCCGGATATCAATTTAGTATTCAAAGCAGATGCTCTATCTCTTATGTTTGTGAGCTTGTCAGGAGTACTTTGGTTTTTTACGACCATTTATGCAGTGGGATATTTTAGACAGGGTAAAAATCGAAGTCGCTTCTTTGGCTTTTTTAGCTTGTGTGTATTTTCTACACTCGGGATAGCATTGGCGGGTAACTTAATTACTTTTCTGATTTTTTATGAGCTACTTACACTCGCTACGTATCCGTTAATTGTCCACAAAGGTAACGAGGCATCCTTGCGCTCGGGTAAAATCTATTTGCGTTACACCATGATAGGTGGAGCTATGCTCATGGTGGGCGTCGTTTGGTTGAAATCAATTGCAGGAGCATTGGATTTTTCAGCAAACGGAACATTATTAAGTACCGCTGCGATAGACGAATTTACTCTTAGTGCTATTTTTATCTTATTATTAATCGGATTAGGTGTAAAAGCCGCTCTTTTTCCACTGCATGGTTGGTTACCAAGAGCAATGGCTGCGCCAGCCCCAGTCAGTTCACTTTTGCACGCTGTTGCCGTAGTCAAAGCAGGTGCTTTTGGTATTATTCGAGTCATTTACGACATATATGGTATTGAATTATCGAGCACATTAGGTCTACTGCAGGTGTTAGTTGTGCTTGCCAGTTTTACCATTTTATATGGATCCATTAGAGCTGTTTTTCAGGATGATATAAAAAAGCGACTGGCGTATTCTACCGTGAGTCAGGTGTCATATATTACCTTGGGTATAGCACTCGCAGGGCCTATGGCGGCGATAGGTGCAGTCGCCCACTTAGTGCACCAAGGTGTGATGAAAATTACCATGTTTTTTTGTGCTGGAAACCTGGCAGAATCTCAACATATATATAAAGTCAGTCAACTCAATGGAATTGCCAAAACAATGCCAATTACCATGACTGCGTTCACTATTGCTATTTTTGGCATGATTGGTATCCCGCCTATTGCCGGTTTTGTATCAAAATGGTTTCTTGGAGCGGGTGCCATTGAAGCTGGATATCCATGGGTTATAGTGTTTTTGGCAGGAAGTAGCTTGCTCAATGCCATCTACTTTCTACCTATCATATATCGTGCCTGGTTTTTACCATTACCCGAGATAAATGAGCATGAGGAGCATTCAAAAACTAGAAAGTTAGAAGCCAATTGGATGATGCTTTTTCCACCTGTCGTTACTATCGCTTTTTCAGTTTTAGCAGGGCTGTTTGCGCAACATAATTTTAGCCCCGTAAGTTGGTCCAAACTCATAGTCGAAGAAAATCGAATTGGACAGCTACCCGCAAGAATGTCAGTTTTATTCGATACTGCACTAATGCAAGCTTCTAATTTATTGGGACTTGTTATTCTCTTTCCATTTGCCGCCGCATTGCTTATTTGGTGTTTTAGAAAAGTAGAAAAATTATATTTATTGCTCCCTGTATGTGCCATTTTTGCCATTTATGTTGGTATTCAGCCATCCATATTATTTCAGTCCTACCCTAATCTATTTTTTGGTAGCGAGCTTATCCTTGATGCCACAAGTCGAAGCTTTTTGTTGCTATCGGGTGTGCTTTGGTTACTCGCCAGCACTTACAGTTTGTTTTATCCAAACCTTGGAGATAATAAACCCCAATTTTTTACTTTATTTGCTGTGGCCATGGGAAGCAGTTTTGGCTTGGTACTTAGCGCCGATATGTTTGGTTTTATTACCTTTTTTACGTTTATGAGTTTAGCTTCTTACGTACTCATCATTCAAGGTGGCCTTGGGCCTGCTCGCAAAGCAGCCAATGTGTATATTAAATGGGTAATTATTGGCGAAGTGGCTATCTTCAGTGCCTTTTGTATAATCAATTACCTGAGTTTCAATCCGAGTTTCGATAACAACACTCTATTTCAGTTTATGGCAATTATGCTAGTCGTTGGCTTTGGTATAAAAATTGGCTTATTCGGATTTCATTCTTGGCTACCTTTGGCTCACCCTGTTGCTGTCGTCCCCGCAAGTGCATTGCTAAGTGGCTTTATGGTAAAAGCCGGAATAATTGGTTGGATGAAGTTCTTCCCATTTGAACTTAATAACGTTAGTTTTTACGAGGTTGGTTTAGTTACTGTTTTATTGGGCATAACAGGCACATTTTATGCTGCAATCAAAGGAATATTGCAAAAAGATCCTAAGGCTGTTTTGGCATATTCAACAATTAGTCAAATGGGAATATTGTCAGCTTGCTTTGGCGTAGTTTTAATAAAGCCTGAATTGAAAACCGTGATGTTACCCGTGATTGTGTTTTATTCTATTCACCATGGTTTGGCTAAATCAGCTCTATTTTTGTCAGTGGGTATTAGTGGTTTACTTAATCCCGCAATTAAAGCGAATAAAGCACTGGTCTTTATTTGTTACTTAGTAATGATTGTGCCGGCAATTGCTCTGATAGGAGCGCCGTTAATGAGCGGATTTTTTGCAAAAAGTGCACTTAAAGTGCTGCTAGTTGATTTCCCCGAGCTTAAAATAGCAATCTCAGTTAGTGCGATTTTTACCGGGCTACTCATGTGTCGTTTTATTCATATGATCCGTCACAAGGCTCATAAAATTGCATTGGATAATACGCAGAGCGTTGCTGGAATATCAACAACCAACCATTATCTTCCCTTAGTATTATTGTGTGTTATCAATACCTTGTTAGTGCTGCTAGTTCCTCTGTACTTAATCAGTATGGGTACTACATTGAGCATTTACTTAACCCCGACAAATGTATTCAATGGCACTTATCCTGCCATTATTTGTTTAGTTATATATTTTGTACTCAATAAGTGGCTTTTACGCCGCCTGATTGAAATTAACAAGTACCTTTCTGATGCCTTGAATTTGCAATTTGAAAAGATCAAACAATTTACGCACATTACAGTTAAGAATTTAAGCACTTTAATTCACCCCACAGTCCCTCAGAGCGAGCATTGTGAGCAAGGGGATAACATATTCCAAAACCATTGGTTAAATGCGAAAGAATATGGAACTAAAAGCATGAATTCACCGTCTATAGCATTGTTACTGATAGTTATTTGCTTATTGTTAGTGGTTTCATTTTTTAACTGATGACTCCGGCTAATAGTAGTAAATTTCGTTGGTATTGTCGTACAAAAGCACAATGAAGCAGTTAATTAACATTGTAGCCCTGTTGGTTTATTTGATTATTCTATACATCTAAAGGTGCAATAAATATGTTTGATAATATTTTAGTTTATATCGATCACAACCTAGCTCACTCCAGTTTATTGGCCTGCGTATTGAACGTAGCTAAAACGCATAAAGCAAAAGTCACTTTAATGGGAACTGTGCCCTCGTTGGACAACAAGGTCGAATACTCTCTTTCAGAGGACATTGTTAAAGAAATTTATGACGATCAATATACCAAAGTCCAAGTTGCATTGGATAACTTTACAGCACAATTAGAACTCGCCCACATCGAATCAGATACGTTGATTAGCGTGGGGACTCCGTTTATTGAAATTTGTAAGCAAGTTCAACAAAACGATCAAAACCTGGTTATGCTTTTGGCAGACAGACACCAATCTGGACTATCAAAAGTCTTTTTTGGTTCAACCCAAATGCACCTACTAAGAAAGTGTCCTACAGCTGTTTGGATTGTAAAATCAGACTCTATGCCAGTTGCAAAACACATTCTAGCTCCCATCGATGTCGGGTTTGTCAGTCCAGAAGAGTCTGACATTAATACTGCCATTGTAGAGACCGCTAGAGTAATGGCGCAGAAAGGCAATATGACGGTTGAATTTATGCATGTTTGGACACTGTTTGGTGAAAGCTATTTTAGTGGTCGAGGGGGGTTATCAAAGCTTGAAATTAAAAAGCTCCGTAAAAAACGAAAAGCTGAATTGGGTAAAAAACTGCGTAAGCTCGTACGCAAGGCCGAATGGGTTGATTTAGATGTAGAACTTTCATTACCAAGAAATGAAGTTGCTGCGAGTCAAATAGTGAAGTCAGTAAAGAAGAACAATATTGACCTACTCATTATGGGTACATTGTGCCGCACTGGTATTGAGGGATTTTTCATTGGCAACACAGCTGAAAAAATCCTAAATGAAGTGTCTTGCTCCGTACTAGCACTCAAGCCCCAAGGCTTTAAGTCGCCAGTCTCTTAGCTTTGTAAAAGCAGTATAGGTCGAAAAAATTACTTATGCTGCTAATAGTAAACCGTCTTATTTGTGTTTGACTTTACGGGTAATTAAGTTCAACTCTATCATGTACCGTGCCATTTCCACTCACATTCTGGGGTGCGCTGGATTTTCTAACAAACAAGTAAAAACGGGTGCTGTCACCCTAAGTTATCTGGGCTGAAATGCGTCAGGAAGCTCTCAACTGAAGGGTTAATTTTAGTAGAAAAAATCCGTGTTTGCTAAATAATCATTCATAGCCTAATCTTATTATGTGTTACTCAATTCATTTTTAAGCAAATATTATGTTAATTGCAGTGAGCTCATTCAATGCCCAATTAAAACTTTATTTACAACTCGGCAAGTTTCGTTTGTGTTTACTTGTGTTATTTACAGCGCTAATCGGGTACGGGTTAGGTGTTAGTCAATTTAATATTGGTGCGTTCACAAGCTTTTTATTGGGAACATTACTCTGCGCCATGGGAGCTAATGGCTTAAATCAGTGGTGGGAAAAAGAACGCGACAGCAAAATGGCAAGAACGCGTAACCGCCCTATTCCATCGAGAAGGATGTCGTCAAATCACGCATTAATGGCTGCTTCAACTTGGTCTGTCTTAGGTTTGCTTCTGCTTTTTGTTGCAGTAAATCACCTAACTGCGCTTTTAGCGTTTATTACGCTTGTTAGCTACTTACTTATTTACACTCCTATAAAACCTCATTCGCCGATTGCTGTGTTGTTCGGTGCTATTCCCGGAGCAATTCCGCCAATGATGGGATGGTCGGCTGCAACCGGCACATTAAGCACTGAAGCTTGGATCCTGGCTTGTGTGCTATTTGTATGGCAAATCCCTCACTTTATGTCGTTGGCAACAATTTACAAACAAGACTATGACAAAGGTGGATATCGCTTGTTGCCCGACAATCCAGAATTTGACAGTGCTACACGCAGCATAATAATGGTATTTAGCTTGGCTTTGCTCAGCATCACAACGCTTGCACCTGCAATGGGCTTAGGAAACAATCTATTTTTTACAGGAGCGCTCATTTTAGGAGGTGTAATGTTATGGCTGTCAATCAAGCTTTATAAGCAATACAGCATAATAAATGCCCGGTTAGTCTTTAGAGCTAGCATTTTTTACATACCGATTCTGATGATACTGCTGCTCGTAGATGAGCGGGGTTTAAGTTTTTTTTAAATATATTAAGTAATAACAAATTCGAAAAAAGAAACATGGCACCTTAACAATACCGGAATACTATCAAGAAAAACTAGGGTGCTTTGAAGAGCCAATAAACCATACTGCATCAACATTTATTGTCTCTAATTAACGCTAATAGCGACTAACGCTATATTTTAAGTAACCATCTAACACTTCAGACTGTTAAGAGGACAATGTGTATGAAAAGGCATTATTATATTAGTGATGATTTAGATAACCTAGCTAAAATTGAACAAGATTTAGAAGCAAAAGGAATTAGCACACCACAAATTCATGTGCTTAGTGAAAACGACGCCGAAGTCGAAAAGCACCATTTGCACGCAATAGAGGCTGTTTTGAAACAAGACGTTGTTCATTCAACCGAATTGGGAGCTGTCGTTGGTGTTGTCCTCGCCGCTATTCTATTGCTTGTTGCCTATTATTTGGATTGGCATACATCTGCTGCTGGATGGATGCCATTTGGCTTTTTGGCAGTGATAATTTTAGGATTTTGTACTTGGGAAGGCGGACTAATTGGCATTCAAATACCAAACTATCAATTCAAGCGTTTTCAAACACTTTTAAAACAAGGTAAGCATGTGATTTTTATTGACATAGATGCAGACCAAGAGGATATATTGGCAAATATGTTCAAGAATAACAAAAGACTAAAATTCGCAGGGACAGGTGAAGCGACACCTGGTTGGATAGTTCGTGCACAAGATAAATTTCATAAGATTATGAAAATATTACCTTAACATCTATCGAAAACCCCAAAAGCTTGCGTTAATCGACGCCGCTTAGGGCATTTTAGCGCCTATTAATATTGTCATTTACATCATTATCAGCTATGTGTAAAAAATAAGAGACGACTAAGAAACGTATAGTTTGACTCTATTGCCATAATAGCAATAAATAGAGTCAGGCTGAGCGGTGGCAGTAATATTGCACAAATAAACGCCATTCTTTCCCACATCATATGCATAAAGACACTGACAATCAGCCCTGATTTTAGGAACATAAAAAGCAATATCAATGTCCAACGTAATGGCCCTGCGAGTTGTAAATAGTCAACCATGTAAGACAATCCACTGAGTACAAACAGCAGAAGCCATACTTTCAAATATAAGCTGACCGGATGTTCCTGATGAACATGTTCATCAGTTTGAGTTAGAGCATCAACAGACATATCCCCTCCTATTATTTATAATGGGTAGTGTTTACCAAAGGTAAAAAAGCGCAAAAATAAACACCCAGACCAAATCAACAAAATGCCAATACAAACCCGCTATTTCAACAATTTCGTAGTTACCTGATTGTTCGTAATGCCCTTTTAAAATTTTAATCGCAACCATGGTCAAATAAATCACACCAATAGATACATGCAATCCATGAAAGCCTGTCACCATAAAAAATACAGCGCCAAACTGGACTGCTCCAAAGGGGTTGCCCCATGGTCGAACGCCTTCAGAAATGAGTTTACTCCATTCAAACGCTTGCATACCGACAAAAGACAAACCTAACAATGCCGTCGCCAACATCAACCAAGCTGCTGCTTTCTTATTCTTACGGTAACCATAATTAACCGCCATTGCCATTGTGCCACTGCTGGTTATTAAGATAAATGTCATGATAGCAATAAGCACTAACGGAATATGGTGACCGCCAATTTCTAGGGCAAATACCTCACTCGCGTTTGGCCATGGATCAACAGCTGACATACGCATCACCATGTAGCCGATCAGGAAGCAACTAAAAATAAATGTATCGCTTAACAGGAAGATCCACATCATTACCTTGCCCCAAGGCAGTTTAAAAGCTTCTTTGTCTCCTGACCAATCAGCAATTAATCCAGGTATACCTTTAGGGCATTCTGAACTATTTGTGGTTTGCATGGTTATACTCCCAGTCCGCAAAATTCTGCTATGGCTTTATAGGTGTCTGGTTTACTCACTAATAGAACAAAAAGGATACCCCATAAAGCCAATAAAAAGTGCCAATACATTGCACACAAGTCCACGTAATGTTTTAGTCTAACTTGATTAAACTCAGTCTTGCGACCTATCGCGAAAAAGACAGCAGCTAACCAAGCTAAAAGACCAATAACAACGTGAACGGCATGTAGACCCGTAAGTAAATAAAAGAAACTCAACGCTGGATTAACATTAATCACAAAACCTTGTTGATATAGATGTTGCCAAAAGACGAATTGCCCTGCCACAAAAGCACATGAAAATAGTCCACCTAAAATCAATCCTAATTGAGAAAAAACGGGGTGATTACGACGCATACTCACTCTAGCCACTTGCAAAAAAACACTTGCTAATATTAAGCTCAGGGTATTCAACCACAGTTGATTTTTGTTGAATAATGGTTGGTTGGGTTGCTCAGCCAGTGGCTGCCAATCCGGATATTGAGACCGCATTAAGAACGCCACAATAAACAAGAAAAACAACACTGATACCACAGTAAGCAACACTTTAAGCCCAGCACGCCTCGTGTGTTCTCGCCCTAAAAATTGACTTTGTGGAATACCACCCGGCTCCCAAGGTTTTTCTGTTAATGCGGCTAAAAAGTTCATGGCTTTTCCTCAGTATCATCAGAAAAATTCTGTGGTAAAAAGTCTTGTTCGTAACCCGGTACGCTATAGTCATAAGCCCAACGGTGACAAATTGGTAGGTTTTTACCCCAGTTGCCATGACCAGGTGGAGTCGTTTCTGTTTGCCATTCAAGAGACGTAGCTTCCCATGGATTGTCCCCTGCCTTTTTACCTTTAAATAAACTCCATACAAGGTTGAATAAAAAAATGAGTTGTACTAAAGCAACAAATATCGCCATGACAGAAATCATTGCATTTAAGTCTTTTGCTGACTCTGGAATAAAGTCATAGTTTTCGTACGCAAAGTAGCGCCTTGGTACGCCAAGTATGCCAAGATAATGCATAGGAAAGTATATGGCGTAGGTTCCTAGAAAAGTGCACCAAAAGTGTATTTTACCCATGGTTTCGTCAAGCATTCGACCTGACATTTTGGGATACCAATGATAAATACCTCCAAACACCACTAGTATCGGTGAAACGCCCATCACCATATGAAAATGAGCCACCACAAAGTAGGTGTCTGATAACGGTAGATCCAACACAACATTGCCTAAAAAAAGCCCGGTAAGTCCGCCAATAGTGAACGTAGATACAAAGCCCAACGCAAAAAGCATAGGCACGTTAAGCCGAATATTTCCGTGCCAAATCGTTAGTACCCAGTTATAAACTTTAATAGCGGTAGGCACCGCAAGAATACGCGTGGTGGTTGCAAAGAAATAGCCAAATAAGGGGTTCATACCACTGATGTACATATGATGTGCCCAAACAACAAAGCTCATTACACCTATAATAATTATTGCCCAGACCATGAGCCGATAACCAAAGATATTTTTTCGGGCATGTGTGCTAATTAAATCTGACACAATTCCGAAAGCAGGTAGTGCAACAATATACACCTCAGGATGCCCAAAAAACCAGAACAGATGTTGAAATAAAATAGGACTACCACCTTCATGATCCAACTGTTGTCCCATCGACAAAATGGCTGGCATAAAGAAGCTCGTACCTAAGATTTTATCAAACAACATCATGACTGCACTGACAAATAACGCAGGAAAAGCCAACAATGCCAGTATGGTTGCCATGAATATTCCCCACACTGTCAAAGGAAGGCGCATCAGCGTCATTCCCCGAGTTCGTGCCTGCAAGACAGTGGTGACGTAGTTCAATCCTCCCATAGTGGCAGCAACAATAAAAATAGCCAAAGAAACAAGCATTAAGATGATCCCCCAGTCAGAACCAGGGGTTCCAGGTAAAATGGCTTGCGGCGGGTATAAAGTCCAACCAGCTCCGGTAGGTCCACCAGGAACAAAAAAGCTAGCCATTAATACGATCACAGCCAGTAAATAAAACCAGACACTCAGCATATTTACGAAGGGGAAGACCATATCTCTTGCGCCCACCATTAGTGGAATGAGGTAATTACCAAAGCCGCCGAGGAAAATAGCGGTTAGTAGATAAATCACCATAATCATGCCATGCATTGTCACAAATTGGTAATAAGAGCTGGGGTCGATGAAGTCAAAACTGCCCGGAAAGCCAAGCTGCAATCGCATTAATCCAGACAATATTAAAGCCACAATACCGACTAAAATAGCAATCACCGAATATTGGATAGCAATCACTTTATGATCCTGACTCCATACATACTTGGTCCAGAAGCTATTCGGTTCGTGCATATCTTGATCTAATTCATCTTCCATTTTCTACTCCGCATATTCTCGTACTGAGTTCATTTGCTGTTTACAGCGTTTTAATTAATTCAATAATAGCGAGTGCTTCTTGCTCATTAATCACTGGAGGTGGCATTATGGGTGGAAATCCATTGGCAATTTTAGCGTTAGGTTGAAATATTGACTCCTTTAAATACGCGTCAGTTACTTCAATACGCTGCCCACTTGTTAGCTCTCGCGTCGACCCGTATAATCCTTTCCAAGTAGGTCCTAACATTTTCGTACCATCTTGACTGTGACAAGCGGTGCAACCTTTAGATTGTGCAAGTTCAGCACCCGAAACAGCCGCAGCAGCAACATTATTGTTAGGATCCATCGCACTGCCTTTTTCTTTGATGTAGGCGATTAAGGCATTAACAGCTAAGTCGTCAAGCCGCTTAACCGGCATGATTGGCGCATAGCCTCTAACTACTTTTGCCGCAGGATCAACAATAGATTCTTTTAGATAGGCGTCATCAACGAGGACTTCTTGTCCACCGGCTAAATATTGTAATTTACCAAAAAGTCCTTTCCACGTGGGTCCGATAGGGTTGTCTGTAAAGTCGTGACAAGCCAAACAACCACCGGTTTGTGCAATTTCCTTCCCACTTTGGGCAAGTACACTTAACACTTCTGAATTGTTTTTTGCTAGGGATTCAACAAAGGTCGTTTGTTCATTTAACCATTGGTCGAATTCATGTTGCTCTTTTACGTCAACGTGACCACGCATATTAAAATGACCTACACCACAGAATTCAGCACAGAGTATTTCAAACTCACCCAGTTTTGTGGGCGTGAACCAAATATAAGACACGGTGCCTGGGACCATGTCCATTTTAACTCTGAATTGGGGAACGTAAAAATTGTGTAATACATCTTTAGAACGCATTAGCACTTTTATCGATTTTCCGATAGGTAACACCAAACGATTGCCTTGTATAAGCAAGTCGTCTTGTCCGACCAAATCTAGTGGATCAACACCAAAGGGGTTATCGATACTAATATGCTCAATGGCGCTCTTGCCAAGTTGCTTATCAACACCAGGAAAGCGAAAACTCCAGCTCCATTGTTGCCCAACAACTTCAACAACATGTGCGTCTTCAGGCACTTCAATAAAGTCAGAATAAACGATAAGGCCTGGCGCTAACATCGCAATAATACCCACGCTAGTTATTACCGTTAGCCATATCTCTAGCTTTTTATTTTCAGGTTCGTATTTAGCTTTTCGTTTTTTATCGTGCCTATATTTAATAACAGCAAAGGCAATGAAAAGGTTTATTGCAATAAATACTATGCCCGTAATGATAAACGTGATGACCATAGTGTCATCAATGGAGCCCCAGTTAGACGCCAATGGCGTCATTTGCCAAGGCGATAAGAAATGAAATACAAACGATCCAATGACGATTAAGATCAATGCAACAGCAATGCCCATATTAACCCCTTACTCTTTTTAGTATAGGTCCTTAACTATAACGCCGGCTTGCGTTTATCAATAAGGGGGCTTAACAGCATGTTAAATACTCGCTCAGCAGACGTAATTGCGTCCCACAAAAAGTATTAGTGTAAAATATTTTCTATCAGCCCCAAAAAATCGATTAAAAATCAATCAATTTACAATTAGTGTAGACAGGTTTTATAGATTCTGCTAATTAACTTCAACAAAAATTGATGCGCTACTTTTTTACAATTAAATACAGACAGATTATTGAGATGCAACTCACTTACCTAATGTTGGATTCATTCCCAATAATTTAAAACTTATATGCTCGTGTTCTGTGTCAAACGCATAGCCAACCCTAGTACTATGGTATTTAAGTTTAAAAAACAGATTATTTTATGGATTTTAGGGCGAAGGAAATGGCAATAAAAAAGGCGCCAATAATGGCGCCTTCATTTTAATAGCACATCTTTATCATAAGCAGCAGACGTTGGTGTGCAAATCGTACTTTGAACTACTTAAAACTGATAAGTAGCTTGAACGTACGCAAATCTACCCTGTGCATTATGCGTGCCTGACGCGTAACCGGTCCATGAATTATAACTAAACGGTGGATCTTCATTAAACAAGTTTGTTACGCCTAATGTTAGGGTCGTATCTTTTATACCTGCATAGTTAACAACCGTATCAACAGTTATCATAGCATCGATATCAGGTGCTATAGTGCCGTCCGTTCTAGTACGCACAGGAGCATCTTCTTCAAACTCGCCAATATAGTTGATAGCAAAGTTTGCACTCCAGTCGTCTTTTACCCAAGACCCAGAAGTTGTCCAGCGAACTTGCGGCTGTTCAAACCCCCCTTCTTGCGTATCTATACGACCACCAGTTCGGATATCTTCGTAATTCAGTACATAGTTTAAGACGTAGTTTAATTTGAAGTCACCCATTTCTGATGACATTCTATAGCCTATGTCAAAGTCTAAACCCGATGTTTTAAGGTCAAATAAGTTCTCAAAACGGTCAAAAATGACTTCGACTTGGCCTGGGTCACCCGCTACACCTGTATTTAGGCGCTGAACAACTGCCGGATTTGCACCTTGAGTGGTAAACACGAACTGAGTGTCTTTACCAATTACATTTTCAATATCATAATTATAATAATCTAAAGAAAAATCAATGTTATCTGTAACTTCGTAAATAAGCCCTAAATTGTAACTCTTAGATTCCTCTGGTCCTAAGTCAGGGTTACCAGCCAATTGTGCGGTGTATTCAAAAAGTTCACAGGCTTGGTCGACATTACCTACGGCTGCACATCGCACAGTATCCACTAAGCTAGGAGATTCGTCTGTTACACCTAAACCAATCTGACTCAAAGAGGGCGCGCGAAACGCCGTTCCATATGAACCTCGTATCGACAGTTCATCCATTGGTGTCCAAATAAAGGCGACTTTAGGATCGGTAGTGGTACCAAAATCACTGTAGTCTTCGTGACGAACTGCTACTTGAATATTGAGTGTTTCAGTCAAAGGTATCGCAAGCTCAGCGAAAATAGACGTATTATCACGTGCACCATTTGCCTGTGTTGCTTCTGTACCAAAAACGTCACCACGAAGGAATTGGTCGTCTGGGTTATCGCTAATAGTTTCTTCGCGATATTCAGCGCCCACAGCCAACATTAGTTCGCCCGCTGGCATATTCATCACAGGGCCTGACACCTTACCATCAAAAGACTTACTGGTGGACTTGCCATATCGAGTAGTCTGAGTTTCTATATAATCAAGAGCTGCTTGACTATTAGATGATGGCTCAAACGGATTCCATAGACCGCTGTCGATAGCTTCTTGAGTTCGACGAGAGTTTGGAAAACCATTTACGCCACGTTCAATCGAGTCACTTTTTATATAACTGTAAGCCGTTTCCCAATCCCAACCAGCAACTTCGCCTTGAAAGCCGAAAACACTGCGATAATAATCTGAATCAACGCGTTTTTCACGGTTACCAATTTCAACTAAACGACGACGCATAGTCAAATCTTGCTGGTAAAATTGACTTGTAGAATCATTGGCAAAAGGATGATTTACATTATCAGCGGACATAAACAACTCATTAAAACTTGGGCTGGCTGCCCCTCTAATAGTAGTTTTTGAATTTTGCCCGTTTAGCTCAATAAACGCTCTCAGCGTATCATTAATTTCAAAATTACCCATGTACATGAAACTAACACGTTCAGATGCAGGCACTGTGGAGCCCATTGGTGCATAATCATAACGACACAAAGTGCCTACAATGTCTTCTGCAGGACACACGTCATTACCAAAAGTCTCAGGTACACGAATAGAGTTATTTGAGGCAAGTGCGATAGTACCTGGGAAACCTGACGAGCTTCTTTGGTCTGCGGCGTAAGGGTCATTGGGTCTTAAAGCACTTTGGTTAGAAGAGCTAGTATAAAATCTGTCGGCATTAAGTATTTCTTCGCGATCAAAATAATCCAATACAAAGGTATGATTGGCTTTTTCTGAACTGCTACCGAACAATAGGCTAGTATTAGCCTCTTTCCCGACACCATCAGCGGTATCACCAATTTTTTTATAAACTTCCATACCATCATAATCATCTTTCAATATGATGTTGATAACCCCGGCAATTGCGTCAGAACCATAGGTAGCCGATGCTCCATCCTT
>JAWUVZ010000144.1:0-10907 GCA_034112105.1 Glaciecola sp.
ATGACTCATTAGCTACCTACCGTCGCCTTGTTGAACTGCAGTCGCCAGCTAGCGATCTCTTTATATGCGAAACAATGTCATCTATAACCGAGGCAAGTGCAGCCTGCACGGCTGCAATTGAAAGTGGCAAACCGGTATGGCTTGCATTCACGGTCAGTGACGACCATCCTGAGCAATTACGCAGTGGGGAATCGTTAAAAGATGCCTTGCTGGCGCTTGCGTCTTTGAATACTCAAGCTACATTATTAAATTGCAGTCAACCAGAAGCAATAAGTGAATGCTGGTCGTTATTGAGTAAGCAAAATGGGCTGTTTGGTGCTTATGCTAATGGCTTTGTATCTGTAGAGTCATTGTATCCTGGAGACACTGTAGAGACCCTTGAAATGCGCCAAGATTTGAGCCCCGAGCAGTATGCGGAACATGCCATGAGTTGGGTCAGAAATGGTGCATCGATTATTGGTGGCTGTTGTGAAATTGGACCGCAACATATTAAAGTGCTGCACAGCAGATTATGTAGCGAAGGATTTATTTAGGCATAAAAAAGCCGCTTTATGGGGTCACTTCATAAAGCGGCTTTAAGTCCTGATAGATCTATATTACGCGCGTTTATTTCTTTTTCTTGCTACGCCAATGCCTAGCAAACCTAAACCCAAAAGCGCTAAAGCACTTGGTTCAGGAATGTTCACACGAACATCATCAATGAAATTACCAGTAGTACCTGACAATGGTATTACTGATGTAAAAGTTAACGTTGCTTCATTGCTGGTGGCTTTAAAGCTTTTTGAGAAAATGCTCCATGAACCTTGAACGTGATCACTCAGTGTCCAGGTGTTACCGTCAACAGCCACAGAGAACGCTTCATTTCCGTTGCGAGCACGATAGGCAAAAAATACATCGTAGGTTCTATTAACCATAGTAGAAAACGTCTGAGAAATACTCCATGCACCACTGTTTTGTCCGTGCGCATTTAGCTCAGCATGATATTTACCTTCGTAAGCACTCGGAGTTCGATTAACCCAAAGCTCAATATTACTGCCATCCCAGCCGGGAACTTGAGAAGCAAGGTAGTAACTCCAACCGCTACCGCCACCTATTTGAGTGTTAGCATCTTCGAAGCCACCATTTAGAATTAAATTCGCATTGGCTGATGTTGATAGCAACAAACCCAGAATACTCGCACTAATTAATGTACTAAAAGATTTCTTGTTCATTATGTATTTTCCTTAATATAATAGAGGTAAAATCTGTATATTTAATAAGCAAATTGTATGTTTAATACACATATTGTGTATTAAACATACTACAGCAATAATTACGCCAATATTTTAAGTGTATGATAGCAGTGAAATAATTTAATTTTTAACTTTAGTTGAGTTGGCAGGTGTAAAGAATACCGACACTAAAAACGGATTATAGCGAGTATTGATTTACACATTACTCGTTATAAAAAAGTGGCAAGTATTCATTATAGTCGAACATTCATAATACAAAAATTAACATTGTTAGTTAACTTTGTTATCCACGTTATCTTCATTGCGACGCTCTTCTGGAATATCCAATACCTCTTCAGATTCGGGGTGCATGGGGAGTACATTTGGTGATGTACGGACCATCGCAGCATATCGACTTTCATGGTCTTTTGGTATTTCAACGATGCGTGAGCGGATTAATTGCACTATTAGGATGAAACTGAATATCACTAAGACGAATAGATAGTAGGCGGGTAGCGCGCTTACGCCCATATATTTTAGCGCAAATCCAGCAATAGCCGGACCAATAAAAGATCCTAAACCATAAATCATTAATAGGCTACTGGAGCCAGCGACCAGATGGTCCTTATTAATTCGATCCACGAGGTGGACTACCGATATAGGATAAACAGCCAGTACAAGTCCACAAAAAATAGCCGAAAGCACAGTTATTAACCCACGTTGATCTGAAAAATATTTGGCACAAATTACCATCGATAATGCCAGGAGAGCGCCTAGTAAAAAAGTAAACAGAATAACGCGTCGGCGATCCATGTAATCTGACCAACGACCGACTGGGTATTGAATCAACGCGCCGCCAAGAATTGAAAGCGAGATAAAAGCAGCTAGTTCGTGATTGGTGTAGCCCAATTCGCTCACAAATAATGGTGTTAATCCCCAAAATGGCCCCATAATTAAGCCCGATACTAAGCAGCCAGTTACGGCTACGGGCGCAGCATCAAAAACTTTTAGAATACTCATCGATGGCATATCGACGGCTACATGGGGTTGTTGTAAACGTGTCCAGGATATTGGCATAACTGCCGCCGTGATAAGAAAACTAGCGATGATAAAAAGCGTATAGCTAGTGGCATTGTCGACCAACAATAGTTGCTGTGAAGCGGCAACAGCGATTAAATTGATGAGGGTATAGATGGAAAAAACGCGACTACGATATGTATCTTGCGTTTGACCATTTAGCCAACTTTCGACCACGGTATACACAACAAACATACCAAAACCGGTAAAAAATCGAATAAACAACCATGTCACTGGTGATACGAAGAGAACGTAAGCTAAAACGCTGCAGCCAAGCAAGGCAGTGCAGAACGTAAAACAGCGAATATGACCCATGCGCTTTATCATATTAGAAGCAAGTAACGTTGCGACGAATGCGCCTAAAAAGTAGACAGACGTAAGTATACCTAAAAATTGCCCGGAGAAACCTTCTGAAACGCCGCGCAAAACCAACAGCGTAGTGAGTAAACTGTTGCCTAATAGCAACAAAAAAATAGCCAGAAAGAGGGCTAGGATAGACACAAGGATTGAACGCATAACGGTTCCGAAGATGCAGATAGTGCAAGACACGAGTATAACCTAAAGTCTACACAATCAACACCCATTGAATGGGCAATAACTAATATTCAAATAGAGAGTTATCGATTATTATCTAAACCCAAAGAATTTATGGTTTATAATCTCATTGACGGCTTCTTCGGGAAGATAATTCTCCCAAGAACCTCGCCCTTTGGGGATCTGTTTTAATATGCTCCGAGAGAATATTTTAAATAATGCTTTATCACTGCATTCGATTCCGGAAATGAAACCGTTTTCGAGTAAATGGCGATATAAAAAGCGTAAGTGCTCGGGCACCTTTACATCGGTGAACTCACTAATTTCACCTTCTGAATTAAGCTCTGGATAAACAAATAAACGTGTGTGGTCAGGGAATAGTTTACCAAACCCCTCTAAGATACCGCCTTCGACACCACGATAAAAATCTTCATCAAAAATTTGCTTGACGTTTATCATGCCCACCACGATGCCAATGTTAAGGTTAGTGTATTGGCGAAAGTATGCGCGCAGCGAAAAGTAGCGGGTGTAGTCTGAAACCATCACATGATAACCAAGTGAATTCAAAACTTGCACACGCTGAATAATATCTTGCTCTGAAAAGTTAGCGTCATTACCTTTCGCATCGTTAAGTGAAATTTCAGCAATGGCAATGGAGTTCTCGGGTGTCACATTTTCAAGCTCATAGAAAGATTTTTTACCCTGTTCGATCATATCTATATTTAGCTTTGTCACTGGCCGGAAGGAGCCGCGGATCGTTAGCACATTTTTTTTGTAAAGTAATTCTGCGGGCACAGCGACTGAGCCATCTGGTTTCAACATTATGGCGCGTGTTTTCCAACTTCTAATCAAGTGAATATTTTTCATTCTATTATCGAGGTCCTCAAAATAGGGACCTTGAAAATCAATTGAATCGACTTCGATGCGGTTGCTTTTCATATTGTCGGTCAACGAGTCAATGATTTTTCTTGGATTTTCAAAATAGTAGAATGCAGCATATATAAGGTTAACGCCGATTACCCCTAATGCTTGTTGCTGGGCTTCTGCGTTATCGTCAGACATTCGAACATGTATGGTTATTTCAGAGGCTTCAGCGCCGGGGTACATTTGAACTCTTATGCCACACCATGCATGACACTCATTATCTCCTTTAAAGCTTTTTGCAGCGACCGTGGCAGCGTATGCAAAATAGCGTGAGGACTTGGAACGAATATCACCAACTCGATCAACCACGAGTTTAAATTCTTGCTCCATCATTGCTTGGACTCTAGACTTACTTACGTAGCGTCGGTCTTCTTGAACACCGTAAATAGCGTCAGAAAATTTCATATCATAGGCCGACATGGTTTTAGCAATAGTTCCTGCAGCGGCACCGGCCAGAAAAAATTGTCTCGCCACTTCCTGGCCTGCGCCAATCTCGACGATGGTACCATATTTTTTTTCGTCTAAATTGATGCGTAATGCTTTTTGGCTCGTGCTGCGCGCGCTGACTTGTTTATCCATGATGATCCTAAAGTAATTAAGCATTATTGTTGTGTCGCTTGCTCTAGATTATTTAGGGTTATGGCGATACTGTCAACTTATTGAAAACAAGCGCTGTGATTTAAACTTTTTGGCGGGGTAAAAATAACAGCAATCAATGCAGTAGTTTCAATGACGAGCAAAGCTAGACGGTTTCTCTTGGCGACTGTCATTGTTCATCCTTGAACAAGTTATCTCAGAGCAATACGGTCATGACAGGTAAGTGTATAGGCTGGTTTTAAGGCGCTAATCGCCAAGGCAATGTGGTTTACTAACTTGTGATACTTATCAGCGACCTTCAACTCTAATGGACGCGTTTATTTCGGTTGGATCACAGAATGAACGCAACGAAGTACATACAGTTTCAGATATTAGAATGGGTAAACGTATGAAACCTAATGACGACAGTTACAACGAAAAAGATGTTATTGATAACCTAGGAGCCAAAGCATACAGATAGTTAACACGTTTTGCTATTGTTTGCACAAAACGACCGAGCAGTAAAAATCGGTCGTTTTGTTGCTAAAAAGATGATGCAGTAATATCGGCAAAACGACTTACAATGTAGGGCAGAAATTCTTTAAGGAATCAGGTAAATATGGATTCGTTAGTCGAAACGTCAAGCGTGTTCTAAGAGCTAATCGGTCGATTAGGTTCGGATGATGTATTTCGAACAATGATCTATGCTTGCCATTGGACATTGCTTTTGTTAACCCGCTTTCAATTATACTGATCAGGTCGATTCTGCGAGGATGGACGTAGAAAACCAATGGGAGTGGGTAGTAAATTAAGAGGTTATTCTCCAGTAATAATCCTGTTTCTGTGCCTCTAAATTCTTCAAAAATTGATTCTATTTCATTGGCACCTAAAGCAACATAGTCAAATTCTTGATCCAACAAGCGAATAAAAAGGTCGTCTAAGGTGCCTTTCTCCAACACATTAAAACCATTATATCTAAACAAGTCAGCATCAGCCCAAGTAGCCGGAATACCTATGTTCATTTGTTGTAACTGTTGAACACTATCAAGGTCAGTGAAATGCTCAGCGTGTCGCTGGGGTATTACTAACAAACGGTGGCCCAAAACACCTCGGCAAACCGGTATCTCAATAATAGTCGCAGGCTTACCTAAAAATTTTTGATTGCCGGCGACACTGACTAGTACGTCACAGCCGTTAGAGAAAATATTACCCTCATCTTCGGCATTCGGGTAGTCAGCTTCGTCAACTACAATGTCTGCGTCCATTACACCTGCTTCTTCCAAGCATAAAGAAAGCAGTTGCTTCTCGTAAGCCCGTCTAGTTGGAGATTTATTACCATTCCAAAAATGGACTTTTTTTTCTTGGATTATCATTATTTTAGCCTATCAACCAACTCTTACTGCGATTCATAGCAAGAAGCCAAGCATGTTCGTCTGCACATTTCTTGAGTTGCTATAGCAACGTATTTTCGCATAAAAACGCAGTAAATATAATGCCAAAAGTTGTTGGATGCAGTTAACGTTGATTTATGCGCAGCCCCAACGCTGAATGTAACTAACAATTACCGGGCTATTTGTGTCTTAAATATTGAAAAATAAGGCAATAATGGTTATGAGTTGCCCGTAAAGTCAACATGGGACAGTATAATATTAACGTCTTTTTATGTCTAAAACGTTTGATATTACTTAGCTATATAAATTAGACTAAAGTACAGTGTAATTAAATATTGTAATTTGTTCGTTTCATTTGATATTTACCAATGGTTTGAGCCTAGTAATTTCTGTAGGTTACTATAAAAAAAGAGAACATAATGCTTCCAACATCAGTGTTTTTCGAAAATATCGACTATATATTTTTAAGATGTAACCGCACACTTATAATAGAACACTGTAATAGTTTTATATCAAAGGTAACGGCTTCTCATCAAAATGTTTTTCTTGATAGCAGTTTATTGTCGTTCTTTCACCTAGATGACAAGGAGAACGTAGCTAAAATATTAGCGAAAAAACGTACACATGATCAATATTATACTCATCGTTTTCGCAAAGAAGATGGGAGTTTTTTCTGGTTTAAATGGCAATTCAATAAGGACGAAAACGCAAGCGATTACTATATAGTTGGGGAGGATGTTTCCGAACTTAAACGAATTAATTCAGCATTAACTGCGCTCGAAACAGTCACCGATACTGGCTACTGGGAGATTGATTTAGATACTCACCACTTATATTGGTCTGACTATGTCCATCGTATTCATGAAACAAACCCGATAACGTTTAAACCGAAACTTGAAGACGGTATTAAATTCTATCATCCAGATTCGATTCCAAGGTTAATTAGCGGATTACATAAATTGGAAGAAACCGGTGAGTCGTATTCAATGGATTTAAATTTCATTACCAATAAAGGTAAAAATTTAATAGTAAATGCTACTGGCTTTTCAGAAGTAATTAATGGACGAATAGTGAGAAACTTTGGGACATTTAAAGATCTCACGATGCAAAAAGAGGATGCAATAGCGCGCCAAGGACTTGAAAAAAGAACCGGACTTGCTCTAAAAGCCGCAAAAATAGGAGTCTGGGAGTACGACATAGCCAGTGATAATCTAATATGGGATGACCGATTATTTGAAATTTACGGACGTAAACGAGATAAGTTTAAAAACATGTTTCAGGATTGGAGTGCGTCAGTTTATCCCGATGATCTTGAGGCTGCTCAACAAGCCTTTACAAAGGCAATAGAGGGCCACACTTATTTCAAACACGAATTTAGAATAGTAACTAATAAAGGTGAAATTCGCAGTTTGCTGGGTATGGCAACGTGTATCTATGATGTAAAAAATAACCCAATTAAAGTGACTGGCGTTAATCTTGACCTGACTGAATCGAACAATATAAAAAATGAATTAAAAGCGAGTAGCGAGCGCGCTCAAAAAAACGCTCAGCTTGCTGAAAAAATGGCTAAACAAGCAAGAGCTGCAGATTTACAAAAGAGTGCATTTTTAGCAAATATAAGTCATGAGATTAGAACTCCAATTTCTGGCGTGATTGGCCTCGTTGATATGTTGTTGGATGATGTTGATGTCAATGAAGTAAGCGAAGACAAACGTCAGTATTATTTAGGATTGATCAAAAATAGTTCTCAGCATTTACTCAGTATCATTACAGATATACTCGATTTTTCCAAAATTGAAGCAGGTAAAATTAGTATCAGTAAACAAACATTTGACTTGGTTAGTGTAGTTGAAGAATTAATAAATGATTTTAAACATCGAGCCGCGGAAAAAGGCCTTAAATTTGATTACCAGTCAAGCGGACTGGAACACGCACTGTTCGTTGGAGACCCTCATCGGTTGAAGCAAATACTCTATAATTTACTAGGCAATGCGATTAAATTTACGCCAACCGGCACGATAAGCGTTCGCGTGCGACTTAATAAAAAAACAGCGCAAAAAGTCAGCTTGATTTGCTCTATAATTGATACAGGAATAGGGATAGAAAAAGATAAGTTAAGTGTATTATTTAAACCATTTCAACAAGTCGATTCAAGCGCTAAACGCAGAGCACAGGGCACCGGCTTAGGCTTACCCATATCTAGTAAATTGATTGGATTAATGGGAGGAAATATCAGTGTAGATAGTAAATTTGGCATAGGATCTAATTTTACTATCAGTGTTCCGTTCGGTATAAGTGAACAATTAATTATTACTGATACAGAAAACAATGAGGTTAATCTCAACAATACAATTGGTCATATATTTGAAAATTGCCATGCGCTAGTTGCCGAAGACAATGACATAAATCAGGTTGTTATACAGAACTTACTTGCCCAATTGAATATCTCGTGTACTTTAGCGGTTGATGGTGAGGAAGCACTAGCTCAACTAGATTCCGGCAGTGCACACGCATTCAACTTCATTTTAATGGACTGTCAAATGCCAAAGCTCGATGGGTTTGAGACTACTCAAATTATTCGTCAACATGACAAATATAAAAAAGTAAGAAACATTCCGATAATTGCGTTAACGGCTAACGCAATGGTAAGTGACAAGGAAAAATGTTTTGATGCGGGTATGGACGGATATTTATCCAAACCCGTAGCAAAAGCAGTCCTTAGCGATAAAATTATAGAGATACTAAAAAACTCAAAATAATCTAAATAATACTGGTATTAATATTATCAAAACAAGGTCTGATAAGGTCACTTATGTCGACACAAATTGTACTCCCACGAATTCTTCAAATTGGCGCGTATGCATCAACTAAAATTGTGGAAATACTTAACAGTTTGGGTTGTCACCGTCCGATTATACTAACGGATAAAACCATGGTTGAACTTGGTTATGTGCAGACGCTATTAGGGCAGTTCACCGATTCTAAAAACTTGCCAGATGTATTTGATAATACCATACCAGAGCCAACAGTGGCCTCAATTATGCAAGCGGTAGAAAAAGTAAAAAGCAAACCTTACGATTGTATTATTGCCTTGGGCGGTGGAAGTCCTATCGATAGTGCAAAAGCAGTGGCCGTTTTAGTTACTTTCGGTGGGGAAATGAAAGATTATAAATTTCCTCATATACAAAGTCAGCCGGGGTTGCCTGTCATCGCGATCCCTACAACGGCAGGCACTGGTTCCGAAGTCACCAAATTTACTATAATTACAGACCAAGACACTGATGAAAAAATGCTCTGTGCTGGTCCTGGTTTTATGCCCGCAGCAGCACTTATTGATTACACGCTCACGTTAACTTTGCCGCCTCGCACGACAGCAGATACAGGCATCGATGCGTTAACTCACGCAATCGAAGCTTATGTTAGTAAAAAAGCAAATTTATATAGTGACAGCCAAGCATTAGCGGCAATGAAACTCTTAGCGCCCAACTTGAGAGAAGCACATCGCAATGGAAGCAATGAAGTTTCTCGAGAGGCCATGATGTTAGGTGCGACATTAGCGGGCTTAGCTTTTTCCAATGCGTCAGTTGCATTAGTGCATGGTATGAGTCGCCCAATTGGCGCCTTTTTTCATGTTCCTCATGGTTTATCTAACGCGATGTTGTTGCCAAGTGTCACTGCATTTTCGATTGGGGCAGCGCGTTCACGCTATGCTACCTGCGCACGAACTATGGGTGTGGCTAAATCGACTCATTCTGATGGGCAGGCTTGTGAACTGCTTATTAAAGAGCTCCATCAACTTAATGCTGATCTTAATGTGCCAACTCCGGAAGATTTTGGGATTAAAAAAGAGGCCTTTTTTGAGGTTTGCGAAACTATGGCTGCACAAGCATTAGCGTCAGGCTCGCCGGGAAATAATCCTGTTGTCCCCAGTATTGAAGAAATGGTAACGATTTATCATGGGCTTTGGGATGTGTAAATACTAAAACAATAACGGCATAAACTAGACACAAATAACTAACCGCTAGAAAACTGCAAATGGAACAACATAATTGCAAACTCATAATTCAACTCACAGTAGCAAAACAAGCATCGTCATTGTTGGTGGCGGAGCCGGAGGTTTAGAACTCGCAATAAAATTGGGACGGCGCTATAAAAAGCAATCGCGCAAAGTTATTTTGGTAGATAAAAACCGAACGCACATCTGGAAGCCGTTATTGCACGAAGTTGCTGCAGGCTCCTTGGACCCTGATATTGATGGGGTTGACTACTTATCCGTAGGTAATAAAAATGGTTTTATTTTTCATTTGGGTAGTATGGTCGAACTGAACAGACAAACTCAAAAAATAACATTGGCGCCCTTGTTAGATGATGATGGCAATGTGGTACTTAATTCCAGAGAATTGGAATATGGAAAACTCGCATTCGCGCTGGGCTCAGTGACCAACGACTTTGGTACTGTCGGCGCCAAAGAAAACTGTATTTTCTTAGATTCGCCTGCAAGTGCTCAAAAATTTCATATTAAATTACTCAACGAATTTCTAAGACTACAATCTGATGAAAAAAATCATATCTTGGAAATTGCTATCGTCGGCGCTGGGGCAACTGGTGTTGAATTAGCCGCAGAGCTTTATAAAACCTCTGAACTGCTCAAATCATATGGTTATAATCATTTATCTCAAAATAGACTCAAAGTCACCTTAATAGAGGCCGGCCCTCGACTGTTACCAGCCCTGCCAGAAAGAATTGCTGACATTACCAAGCGTGAATTAGAAAAATTAGGGGTTGAAATATTACTGAGTACACCAGTCTCTGAAGTCGAACCAACTGGGCTACATACTAAAAGCGGCGGATTTATTAATAGCCGAATGTCGGTATGGGCAGCCGGTATAAAAGCGCCTGATTTCCTGGCTAGTATAGGTGGCTTAGAAACTAACAAAATTAACCAAATTGTGGTGACACCACAGTTAGTTAGTGTCACTGACGAAAACATCTATGCCTTAGGTGACTGTGCCCACTGTTTAATGGCAGATGGTTCGAAAGTGCCGCCACGGGCGCAGTCGGCCCATCAAATGGCCAGTCATGTATTTAAGAATATTAAACTGCTTGATGAAAACAAACCACAGACTGATTATAAATATGTGGATTATGGATCCTTAGTTTCATTATCAACTTATTCTACGGTTGGTAGCCTCAT
>JAWUVZ010000145.1:0-9392 GCA_034112105.1 Glaciecola sp.
GCATGCTATTGGCGGTGTTTGTCAATCTGACATTAATATCTCCTTCAACATTAGCATGATACTCCGTTTGGTCGAGCGATTCTTGCCATGGGACACCCGAAATCAAATGATGCTTAATGATATCACCATGCTGTTGCAAACGGTTGTAAGTGGTTGTTTGAGCATCTATCGTCGCGGCGTATAACCAAGGCGCATAACCAAGGCGTAACACCCATCTTGAAGTTGCGAGTTAAAATTTCGGGCCCGGATCCTTGGTCGGCAGAGTCAGAAGAACCTACACATCCGGTAAAAAAGACGGTAATTAGAATGAACACAAAAGTCAGACATAAACTCATGATGACACCTTATTTAACGAGGATGGTTAGAAAATAACATCTATTTCCGCGATTCGACAGGGTATAGTTCGCATTATTGCACAGGTTTTTGAATATACTCGTTCTACTCATGGAATTTATCCGTCTAACAGGTGAATCAAAATTTATATTGTTAGCCTCAAAGCCTATCACGTTCGAATATAACAGTATTTCGCCCAGCATCTTTGGCGTGATAAAGTGCATCGTCCGATATTCGTATTAACCCGTCGATGTCATCTGTTCGTTCAGTTAGGCAGGCGACTCCGAAACTAGAGGTCACACTAAGCTTGCTATCCATCGACTTCCAATCATAGTCTGCAATCCCCAGCCTCATCGCTTCCGCGATTTCAACCGCTTTTTCTCCATTAAGATTTGGCAAAACGACAATAAACTCCTCACCGCCGAGTCGCCCGATAAGGTTTCCTTCCCTAACCAGTTGCTTACAGATATCACTAACTGCAATAATAACTCTATCACCCATTTCGTGGCCAAAAGTATCATTAACCTGTTTAAACCGATCAAGGTCAAAAACCACCACAGAAAAATCTTCTTTTCTCTTAAGTGCTTTAGCAAATGCCTTGTTGGCAAATTCAAAGACTCGACGCCTATTCGCTAAATTAGTCATAGGATCCGTGGTAGCAAGGCGATGTAATTTTCTAGAAAATAAAACTAACACAAAGGTTATGATTAGCAGTAGAAAAATAAGTCCAGTAGATAACAACAGCAATTGATTTTGGCTATCGAGTGAAGTTTTCTGCCTGATATTATTCAACTTAACCACTTCATACTCTTTGGCTAACAATCTTTGTTGAACTTCGTTGAGCTCAATGTCCATTTCCGTTCGAACTCTCGCGAGCGCATTACTGGATTCTTCATTCTGATTCAATTGATATAACGCCAGTGCTTTCGACTGATGGAAGTAAGCTTTCTCTATATCCTTCTTTTTGAAAAATATTTCTTGCAGCATACGATGAATGTCATACGACGTGCTATTCAATTCAAACCTAGCGTAATAAGGCTCGATTTCTTCTAATAAAAATATGGCCCGATCTAGATTATCTAGTTTTATATAGACTTCTGAAAGCCCTAATCTTGAGCTGTTGATATGTTTCTGCAAATCTCTTTTTAAGGCAATTTTAAGAGCGTTTTCATAGGCTATTTCAGCCTGCTCAAATTTATTTGTTTTAAAGTAGACCCTGCCCATACCTTGAAAATAGATAATTTTTAGTCGTTCATTATTAATTCGACTTGCGATAGCATACGCCTTTTCATATTCAACAATGGCTTGGTCGTAGTCATTTAATAAATTTGCATAAACAGAAGCAAGATTTGTGATAACCACACCCGCATTAATCATGCTGTTGAATTCGCTAAACCCATTGGCCGCTTCATTGTAAAATTTTATCGCTTTTTCTGTTTCGCCTAAGTTGGTATAAATTGCCCCCATAGAACCTGCCACCAATGCTCTTAATGCTACGGTTCGTTTCCATTTTTGCGGCTTGATATTCGGTAGTAATTGGTAAGCATCTTTAAGATGCGTTAGTGCGCCAAGTGCGTTCCCTTGGCTAATAAAAAGCTGGTTTAAGTGAACTTTTGAGTATATTTGATTAGTAACCAAATTGTGCTTTTCGGCAAAATCGTAATGTTGCAAAAATAATTTAATGGCGTTATCAACGTCCGAATTTTTTTGCGCCAACATTGCCCTAAAGAACATCAGATCAGCCTGCTGCTCTGGAATCTTGTGTTTGTTTATGATTGTTTCAGCTTGGTCCATAAAGCTTTCACCGACCGCAAACTTGCCAATTGCGATATTGTAAAATCCCATATAGAGATGATACTCAGTTAGTCCTACGAAATTTTCACTCTCAACAAAATATTGTTTTTTCGGCTCTAGATATTCGATGGCCTTATTGAGGTTTAATATGCGTATCGATTCCGCTTGCTCAAGGTAGCCCAAGAGCTGGCTTTCGCTGGTTTTTTCGGCATAGGCCCTATTAACGAACATAATTAATAGTATTGCGAAAAAGGAATGACGTATTTCTATTTTTAGCATATTAACGCCCGTTATTTATAATATTTGATTTTAAATTATTACCCGCCTCAACTCATGACAGCCTTAAAAACCAGCTTATCATCAGCCAATGGAGATTTTGACCGCCTAGGGAAGCGTAGATTAACATACAAAATGTACATTTTTATAGTGGATGCTCTTTTATTAGTTATATCCCATCCTGCCATACTGCAGAGTCTAACGAAGCTGAGTTAGACCTTTGTTACAGCAATAATGGAAATTGAGTGCAGGCTCTCCTACCATGAGATTTTATATTTCTTAGTATCTTGTGTTTTGCTCGTTGTCTATGCCCCAAAATTGAAGTCGCGTTGAATAGTGAACACGTTTGCTTGCTGTTCGCTAGTTGGTGCACGCAAAGGTGGTAATAGCGTTTTTTCTAGATGGTGGGGGATCTGCTAAGTGATTTCTTTTGGATCTTTCGGCAACTATGCAATATCAATGTGGATCATTGATTTGGGCGTTCGAATTCATCCGGACATGCCAATTCAAGCTCTGTTGATTATTTTCGGTATCTCAAATGGCACTGCCTACGCTTTGGGTGTTTGGTTAAGAGGTGTAATTGCGGATAAGTGGGGTGAAAATTCCAAACGGGCTTATGCTTTGTTACCTACCATTGCATTGTTTTTGGTGTTTCTCGTTTCTTCTTCTCTTTGCAGGTTGGCAATGTTTGGCTATCAATTGGTTTAATGACAGTGATGCTTTTTTGCAGAGTTATGTACTTGGGGCCTTTATTTGCGATAGCGCAAACATTGGCACCAGTCAACGCTAGGGCGATGTCGAGGGCATTATTTTTCTTTGTGCTGAATATTATCACAGGAGGTGGTGATCCAACAATTGTTGATCTTTGAGCCAGTCTCTATCCGCAACTATGGGGAAAGCTGATGCTTTGCGAATATCTCTGGGTTGGCTGCTATTGCCGTATCTGTTGCCTGTAGACACATTCTATTGGGCATCTACCAAAATAGAACATGACTGGCATGAGGCTGAAAGGATTCAAGCGCTAGACTAAATGTCTTTCATCTTGATTGGTTGTAACACTTTGAGCTTGTTGTAATCTAAGAATGGCAAGCTCACTTTCGTTCGCCATTGTTTCGTCCCAATGTTGTAATTTTGGTTTCATTAATTTGAACCAAAGAGGCGGTAATAGGACGAGTGCAATTGTCGAAATATAACCACCAATCATAACGGGTGCATCAGGCATCGCTTCTAACTTTTCGAATGGGACTGCACCTTTTGCATGATGGTGACTGTGTCGGGGTAGGTTAAACATTGCCCAACAACTGATTTTTCTGTTGGTATTCCACGAATGCTTTGGCATAACACGCTCACGAGGGTGGCGAACTAGACCGTAGTGTTCCATATAATTCACTATTTCGAGTACAATCTTAGCAACTAAACCAACGCCAGTAACAAAAATAACACCTTTCCAACTGCCAACTAAGAATACAAACCCTAACCAAACAGCGGACATTAACCAACCTGTAATAAATTGATTATGTAAGCTAAATACCTGCTGTTTTTTTCTATTTAATCGTTTTGCTTCTATCTGCCATGCAGATTTATTTGTGCCCCATATGGCAATGGGAACATGCTTATAAATGGAGCGTCCACGCGGCGCTGTCACCGGGTCATTTTCAGTGGCCACATGGACATGATGATTAAACACATGCTCAATTGAAAAGCTGGCATCAAAGCTAAGCGCCATTAAGCAACGCCCAGTCGTTATCGCTCTTTTATTACCTATACGATGTATCAATTCATGCCCAACAACTGTTGCTATTCCGCTGAGCATAAGACCGCAAAAAATCATAGCTACTAGAATTTCAATAATGTGCGTTGTCGCTTTGGCTGCAATGAAGTCATACCCAAGGGCATTCGATAGCCAATGTATAGCAGGCCAATCAAAGGGCGTGACTAACCATATACAGGCACTCAGTAAAATAAATGTGGTCGGGACGGATGCGTATAACATGGCGTTTAATGCCCATTTTTTATTTAAATTAGGTTGGCTAAGATCTTCCCCAAAAAACGTGTCACCGATAATATAAAAAGCGATAAAAATGCCAAATCCGAATAAAATCCAATGTTGAGCAAGAACAATAGTGCTAATACCTAACAAGGTTGTAATGAAGTAATTAGCGAATTTTAAATAATGATACATGTTACCTCTCCTTTTCATAAGTTGTTACTGTCGCACGGTAACAAGTAATGATTAATAGCAATTCATGCCATTAATCAGTCATTTATTGCCAATGTGAAATTTTTAGCGTAATTTAATAATTCGTTCTAAAGCTGCTTTGTATGAAAAAAGTAGCACTAAATAGGAAATTTCAGCTTAATGACAGAGAGCATTAGCTTACCTACCTATTATTTCGGACACGTGATAAGCGTGCTTAAGCAATCAGGTATTGGTATCGAACAGTGGTTAGCATCACAACGCTTAGATTTAGCACAGCTACTAGAAGCTGATGCTCGCGTGAGTCTCCAACAGTTTGATGGGTTAATGAAAACCGTCATCGAAAATCATGGATTTGAAGACCTAGGATTATCAGTTGGGAAAAGACTGGAAATTGCACATCATGGTGATTTTGGCTTAGCTATATTAAACAGTGCTACTGTGCGTCAAGTACTCGACTTTCATGTTAAATTTTTGCCAATTAGAGTGCCCTTAATAAAGCTCAATTACCATATTGAAGGAGGGCAAATCCATGTGATATTAACAGACGAACACTGGCAGGGAGGTCTGCACAGAGCTGTTATTGAAGCTGTAATGATTGCTATTGTAAATATGTTACACGCAATACGGTTCCAAGATAACAGCCAACTACTTATCGATATAGTCAAGTTTGACTATACCAAACCAAACTATGCGCAAAAGTATCAATATATTAGAGCCGCTCAACTCGAATTTGACAAACCGAATTGTTCATTACTTTTTTCAAAGCAATTTATGGATAAACCATTAGCGTCGGCTGATCATTTTAGTTTTCAACGCGCAATTCTTAACTGTCAAAAAGAACTTAACTCTTACTTACAGCAAAACCTAAATATCGAAGATCGGGTGTCGAAATTGCTAAGACAAGACGATGGAGTGGCTTTAAGTCTGGATGATATTGCTGAAAATCTACATGTCAGTAAACGGTCTTTGCATCGTTTTCTGAAAAAAGAAGGGACCAGTTTCAAGCTCTTGTTACAAAAAATTAAAGCAGACCGAGCAATGATGCTTTTTCAACAGGGGAAAACAGTGACCGAAGTCGCTTTTTTATTAGATTATTCCGATTGCGCTAACTTTAGAAGAGCGTTCAAAACATGGTTTGGTGTTGCACCCAAAGAATGGATTTCAAAAAACAAGATAACAAATGCAACAAAATGAAGTACCAAACAAGTTAAGTGACAAAGAACTCATTGTTCATTTCGCACATGCCAATGGGTTGCCGGCAAATAGCGATGCAAAACTATTCGCCCACCTTAGCGATAATATCTAGCTACTAGCATTAGATAAATTTGCTCATAATCCCGAGTTTCCATTGAATAATAATTGCGGTAATCAAGTTCATGAACTCATTCACTATATAGAAACCAAACAGGCTGCAATAGGCTCTAATTTGCCTATCGTATTGGTTGGGTATTCATTTTGTGCCGATATTTTTGTTAGTCGATGAAATACTATTTTATTGGTAAAAGCGACGACACTAAATCGTTGCTGAAAGCGATATCTGAAATGTATTTGGAATGGTGTTAACTTGTCTTTGCTGCAAATAGCTTGTGCCTAGACATTAAAAAGGGGCTTACGCCCCGATACAAAGCGGTCTTAAATAGGAATTAAAGATTTTCCAATTCAGTTTTTGTCACTAATACAACACCATTATCTGAGACTCTAAAACCTCTGGCTCGGTCGTCATCGTGATTATGGCCAATGACAGTACCTTCAGGAATTTGACAACCACGGTCGATAATTGCTTTACGTATTCTTGAACCAGCACCAATAGTAACTTCTGGCAGTATGACGGTTTGTTCAACTCGGCTACCTGATTTTACTCTTACATTACTGAAGCAGATACTTTCAACTAGCGTGGCGCCGGAAATAATACAGCCGCCAGAAACAACAGAGTTTAGTGCTTCTCCTCGATTTTCGTTGCTCTCCATGACAAACTTGGCAGGCGGCAGTTGCTCCTGGTAAGTCCAAATGGGCCATTGCTTATCATATATATTTAATGCAGGTACAGGTGTAACTAATTCCATGTTAGCTTCCCAGTATGAATCTAGCGTACCTACATCTCGCCAATAAGAATCATTTTTGCTGCTTTTCGAAAATTCAAAAGCATATACGTCATGATTATCAATAATGGCTGGGATTATATCTTTGCCGAAGTCTCTCTCGGAACCTTTGTTTTGTGAATCGCGCTCGAGTTGTTCGAATAAAAAATCGGTATCAAAAACATAGTTCCCCATAGAGGCTAAGCAATACCCGGGTGAACCTGCAAGTGGAGTTGGTTCTGAGGGCTTTTCAGCGAACTCGATTATCTTGCTATTTTCGTCAATCGAAATAACACCGAACGCATTTCTAGCTTGCTCAATAGGCACAGCTATAGTGCTGACTGTCATTTTTGCGCCAGACTCAACGTGTTGCGCAAGAATATGGCCGTAGTCCTGGCGATAAATATGGTCGCCAGACAATACCATTACATATTTTGGTAGTTCATCTCTTATAATATCAATATTTTGATAAACGGCGTCGGCAGTACCTTGGTACCATTCTTCTGAAAAGCGTTGAGACGCGGGTAGAATTTCGACTGACTCGCCTAATTCTTTTTTGAAATGGCCCCAACCACGCACTAAATGTCTAATTAACGAGTGTGATTTATATTGGGTTAGTACACCGATATTGCGTATCCCAGAATTAACACAGTTGGAAAGGGGGAAGTCAATAATACGAAACTTACCACCAAAATAGAGTGCAGGTTTAGCTCGCCAGTCGGTCAGTTCATATAATCTAGAACCTCTACCGCCGGCTAATACCAGAGCATAGGTGTCTTTTGTTAAATTACTAATGTAGCGTTCGTTACTATTTGTCGGCATTTAGTAGTATTCCTTTACAAAATCTATAGGAGAAAGAGTATTAACCTGTGTTGATAAAAAAGATACGTACCCCATTCAATATACCCTATTTAAATAAGTTGTATATAAATCATGGCTGTTGATTAGTCTGATAGTACTTTTATATCGTCAATAGTTGCAGTGCTGCCTTGTTGCTTTACACTTTCGTGCCACAAACAAAAGAACTCTTTAGTAATTGCTTGTTGGATTTTTAAGTTCAGCTCTACGGGGCAAAATAAGTCAATAGTAATACAAATTTTAGCAAATTGATTTGTATGCACATGAAAACTAGGCTCTATACTAATGAAATCAATATCCATTCTTTTTTCAATGAATTTTTTATAACGTTCTGCCACATCGGCAAAATCTTCAAAATATCCTTGTGCACTTATCTCTAATTTATCAATAATTGGATTGATATCGATTAAGGGTTCACAGGTTATTGTGAAATGGTTCATGCTGTAACGTCTTAAAAAATTTAAATTTTTCACGGTTTTCGATAACAGCTGATTATTCGGAATAAATAAATGCTTTCCGGTGTAGCTATTAGATTGCAAGTCGACTTCAAGCATGGTTATTTTGGTCCAGTCAGCAACGATAACCTCACCAACGCCGTCCTGTACTTGTATCCAATCTCCAATACGAAATGGTCTTGCACTTAAATAATAAAAATAACCGATGAAACATTGAATGAACTCTTTCGTGGCAAATACAATCGCAAACATAAAGGCGGCAATAGAGAGCGCGAACTGTTGTATTTCGCTAGACCACAACACCAGTATAAAAAATACTAAGCTTATATTAAGCGAGTTATTTAAAGTGTTTACTTGTGACCGATAATTCTTATTAAGCTTTTTACCTCTATCAACCAGAACACGCTTCAATATTGACTGAACGACGCCAACTACGATGATAAGAGAGACTGAAATAATTGATTTCTGTAGGTTGGTATTTTCAAGGTAGACAAGGTATTGATCTACTAACATTGGCCTGTGACACCTGCAAAGTAGCGGTAATTAATTTTGTTAGGTTAACAGATTGCATACCTAAACGCTAAACACTAATACATAGCCTAAATTCACTGAAATGCTTGATATAAACAAGACAATAAAATCCAAATTACAGTACTGTTTTTTGTAATTATTAGAGCTTGGCCAATCTATCCATTCAATTTGGTTTGTTATTGGCTATTTTTTGATGAGTGTAGGGCATGAGGATGCGTGTTCAGGAAGCAAAATATACGCATTAGACATAAAGGAGGGTTCTGACAGAACTGACTTTATTGGTAAATCAAATACCACAATTGGTGCTGTTATTCTGTTGCTAGGGGCTTTTATGCAACATTAACGTTTGCTGGAAACCTTATATTGTTTTCAATGATTGCGTTGGGTATTAGTGTCGGGTTGTTGCTAAGTGTAACGATGAAAAATGAGAACCGTAAAAAATCGGATGGTTCCTATTTCTTAGATTACACGTCTAACCAACTGAACTTATATCTATGTGGGTATTAATCGAGTAAAGAGGTTGCAACGCCGACTTTCGATCCATTATTACGATTTAGCTTAAGTGACATTGATTTACCTACCTGAATGAGTTTATTCAAGTCTATGCCCGTGTTTATTCCCATATTGTGTAACATGTATACAACATCTTCTGAGGCGACATTACCCGAAGCACCTTTGGCGTATGGGCAGCCACCGAGGCCAGCCACCGAGCTGTCAATAACTCGGATACCAAGTTGAATGGCCGTTAATATGTTGGCGAGCGCTTGACCATAAGTATCATGAAAATGCACCGCTAATTGGCGACTAGGGATTACTAGCAGACAAGCTTCAATGAGCGCTTTAGTTTTTAGCGGAGTACCGACGCCG
>JAWUVZ010000146.1:0-33844 GCA_034112105.1 Glaciecola sp.
ATAAGCAGGCCGGACACGCCGAAGTATTGCAAGCCTTGCCAAGGGGCCAACGTCGCAAAATAAAACTCAGCTTACCTTTTATCGCCACTGTTGACATGGCGGCACCTGCACCAAGACAAAGTGCTTACGGCTGTGCAATGCGTGGGCAGCTTGTGGTAAAGCAGTCTAATGAGTGCCAAGAGGATGTTGAACAGAGTCAATGGCAGGTTAATTGCGCGCAAAAACGTCCCAAAAAACTAAAAATTATTACGGCCAAGACCGCCGCAGACCGTTTTAAAGCGGCAACTGCCAAAGTTCAGGGTGGCTCTGGAAAAGTAATTTATGACAGTAAAGAGTCAGCACAGGAAATTTTAAATCTGCTCATTAGTGAGGGAATTCTTTGAGCAAGCAGCTGAAATAATGCCTCTTCAGAAGCTTTGAGTAACGCCATACGTTTAAACTCCGCTGGGTATCTTTGATAACTTTTACCTTTTGTCATGAAACACCTCCTGTTGTATCTCTGAAACCATAGAAAGAGTGCAACTAATTACTTAAAGTTAATTTTAGCAACATATTATTTTCACTTTGATTCAAATTCTCACCCCATGTAAAAAAGAACACTCCTCTGGTAGGTTTCCTGAATTGAGCAATTTCAATTTTATGAATTCAATTTCGCCAACCTTGTCTCTCCCCTTATACTGCGTTATCTCAAAGTAGTAATCAGCGTAGGAGGACTCGTTTTTCTGAAGTTCAATGAATGGATGCTGCCTGTACATCCATTTCCCTTCTTGTAATTGACTTTTGGACTCGCCATCGCTATCTGCTACTAGCTTGAAAGAGCCATATTTTCTCAGGGAAAGCGTAAATTCATTACCACAATTTTCGCCTTTATAATCGTTTATCAAATCCTGTCGAAACAGACCATATTTCCTATCTTTGTTTTTAGGGATCAGAAATAGAGCAATTGAATTCTTTGTATACCAATGATTCCCTTCAGTTAACCCTTGAGTGCGTTGCACGGGCAACCCTGCTTTCGCTGCTAATTCTTTTGCCTTATTAATAACTTCCGGCTCACGTAAAAGAAGAGAGTAAATAATTGTATTTTCTGTAATTGAGGTCGGAAAATCGAACTCGTTTAACTCAACCTGATACTTCTCCGATTTA
This sequence comes from Glaciecola sp., assembly GCA_034112105.1. GTDB lineage: Bacteria > Pseudomonadota > Gammaproteobacteria > Enterobacterales > Alteromonadaceae > Glaciecola. Next base: position 1,144 of record JAWUVZ010000146.1, read on the forward strand.
AGTTTATTGTGTATTTCTTTTTTCTGGTGATCGTCTAAATATTTAGCATAGATATATACAGTCGGCTGATTAGCGCAGCCTGATAATAAAAATATATTAAATATAAATGTATACTTAAGCACCCTCATTCTTGAATGTGGCATAATTTAAAATTCTCCAACAGCGATTACAACTGTAATAATTAATAGAAGATTGTTCAGCCTAAAAATAAATGGCTACTATTCGACTAGACTAAAAAGCGCTAAGTTGCATCATTATATATTTTATTGAGCGTCCCAATAAAAATTATCGTCGATTCAATCTCATCAATCATTCTTTGCCTATCATGCGTACTAACTTAATGAACGTCATTATAGGTTTCATAGTATTGCATAGGATTGCATGATTCAGGGGGGAAAGTGGGGTACCGTTTTGCAGCGTTCTCATTATTAGGGCTGAAAATTGAACTGACGCTATAAGTAAATTTAGGAAAGGACTAAAATGGACCGTCTTAAAAGTAAGAAAGTGATAGGTGCGATACCACCGCAGAGGACGAAAAATAGAACTTAACTAAATTAAAATTTTACAAAAGGTAAACACATGAGTGAACATGTTGAACTCGAGCAGTGCACAGGAAAAGCGCTTACGACATCGTCGTCAGCCGAACATGAATGACGCAATCCCCTATTTCTAATGTTTTAGCTAAACGTACACTCCTGTTAGCCGCGGCGGCTATGGGTTTTGCGCAAACCGTACTTTTTGCAATATTAGCGCCGCTTGGCAGAGAGATTGGCTTAGTAGAAGTACAAATTGGTGCCATTATTTCTGCCTCATCATTAACCCTTTTTCTGGTCAGCCCTTTTTGGGGACGCGCTAGTGACGTCTGGGGTCGAAGGAAGATTCTGCTAATAGGCCTGTTTGGTTATTCAGCAGGAACAGTGATGTTTGCGGGTGTGTTTCAAATGGCGCTTCTGGGTTACCTTGTTCCTTTAACCGCACTAATATTATTAATTCTGACTCGGGTTGCTAATGCAACGGTAATGGCTGCTGTTTCGCCATCAGCCAATGCATACATGGCTGATATTACGACCGTAGAAGACCGTATTAAAGGCATGGGAGCCATTGGTGCCGCAGGCAATATTGGTTCGATATTAGGGCCTGCCATTGGTGGGTTGCTCGCCGGTATTAGTTTACTCACCCCGTTGTATTTTTCGGTTCTGTTAACTCTAGCCGCAGCGTTGTTAACACTTTTTGCTTTACCAGTGCTACCAAAAGCAACCGTAATAAAAAAGCCACCGAGACTTAAGTATTCCGACCCACGAATTTTGCCGCTAGTGGTTGCCGGCGTACTTTTGTTTATGGGCTTTGCCATTGTGCAACAAACTATTGCGTTTCGTTTTCAAGATCAGTTGGCGCTTAGTGGTATTGAAACTGCAAAAATTGTGGGGTTTAGTTTGATGTTTTCAGCGGCAGCGGCACTATTTGTGCAACTGCTGGTCATACCTCGCTTGTCTGTAAGACCCTTTGTGTTACTCAGAATATCCATGCCTATAATGATGATCGCTTTCTCCATTATGGCATTGGGCGATTCTCAGAGCATGTATATATTGTCTATGTGTATTCTTGGGATGGGTATGGGCCTGGCAGGGCCAGGATTTATGGCAGGCGCCTCCATTGCTGTTTCGTCTGATGAACAGGGAGCGGTGGCGGGTATAGCCGGATCGTGTCCGCCCCTAGGTTTCGCTATAGGACCGTTACTAGGTACTTATTTATACTCAATAGATGGCGCGTTACCATATTGGTTTGCATTTGGAAGTTACTTCGTATTGTTTTTCTTTACGCTTAAGTTTAAAGATAAAAAATAATCTTCCCGAGTAATGAAAAACAGCTTCGTTTTAAAAGCGGCCGAGCCGTTGCGTTTCGTGTCACTACTGTATAATCCAAAAACTAGGGTTTTCACAACATGAAGTATTATATGATCAGGCGAATAAAAAGCGATTTGTAAAAGGAATATCTTAACCTGTGTGAATTCGAGATCTAATTTAAAACCACTTAAGTACAAATTGCACAGCAACTCAAAGTTATATTTATGATCAAAACCGTATCTGACTGCATGGACTCGTTAATAGACCAGTACTTGTTTATGACGAAAGAAGTAATGCCAAAAATGGCATGTGAATCATCAAACAATTGGCCTGTAAGACACGATCACTGTTTTCAGCGCATAGTGCTTGATTCTGTTTGTCGAGGAGTGTGGTATGAAAGTATTAAGCGTCCAGCATACAAAAATTTGAATCACTCGCAGGCAAAACTTGTGGTCAAACTGTGTAATGAAATAATTGCGGGTCAGGTCGATCTGTCTCAATTGAATTTGCAGTCGCTAACTTGGCGTGGCAAACGCTAAAAGATTATGCTAAATAACGAGCAAAGTGCAGCTAATATGCGCTTTAATAATCTTAGACTCGCGGTTAACGTTACACGGGCTTGTCGCCCAGTGAATGGCGGCAAGTCTAAAAATACCTTACCCTTGCAAATTTTAAACCTGAATTTGAATGTTAATGGATACTGAGCCTATATTTAGTAAAACTTACAATCCGTCCAATATGGAAAAAGGTAGTCCTTTTATTCAAGGACTACCTCAGTCACTATAATTACTGGACTATAAATAAATTCTATAATTGATATCTGTAACCTACTTGCAATGAACGTGATTTACCGACCTGAAGACCACCATGCTGGCGAGTTACAGCGTATTCTTTGTCAAACAAATTATCCAATACGACATATAGGCTTTGTTTTTCATCAATTTGATAGTTGGCTGATATGTCGACTATAGTACGCGCTTTTATGCCGTTGCTTTCATCGATGTTATCACTGCCCGCAACAACTCGCATTTCATCTACATATTTGACCGCTGCTAACACCTGCCAATTATCACCAGCAATACCGCTTTCTAGTTGCCATGTAACCTCAGGTAAATAAGGAATGTCAAAGCCGGCTTCTACGCTGCCCCAAACATCCAACTCGGATTCAAAAGTCTCTGCGAATTTGGCGTTAGAGTAAGTGTAATTGAATCGAGTAGGTACGGCAAAACCGTTGAATTCGGCTCGGTGATTGATAACAAATTCAACCCCCGATATATCTACTTTACCAGCGTTATATTGCTGACCGATTAGATCATCGTTACAGCCTTGACTAGCAGTGCAGTTACCATGCAGATTATCAAGATTAGTTACAAATCCAATCAACTCTCCGTTAATGCTACCGTAGCTAAAACGTCCTCCAAACTCATAGTTCCAGCCTTCTTCATTGTCAGCGTTATTGTTACCTGGTGACGGGGGTGCAAACGCTTTTTGCACCCCTGCCAATAAAATCCAGTTATCATTTGCTTGATAAGTAGCACCGATGCTCGGTAAAAATGCATTAACTTCGTTATTACGTTCGCTCGGATTTTCAGTGCGTCGAGGATCAGTTTTGCCCCAGTCATCACGGGCTAAATTTACATTTTCATAGCGTACGCCAGTAGTAACGATGAAGTCACCAAATGTCATTTTATCTTTAACAAAAAAACTATATGCGTTGGCACTGTCAATTCGGTTTGAATCTGTGCCGGGTACGCCGGCGTCGAGAAGGCTCATCGAAAAATCAGTTGTAAGCACATATTGGTCAACCCACTGAAATCTATCCATCTCATCATTGTGCACTCGGGCACCGATATTGATTTGATGATTATCGAGATAGAGCGCGAATTGACCTTGAATACCGCGCGACAAGTACTCACGGTTATTGGCCTTTAAGGTTACTGTAATGTCGTCAGGTGCAGCGTTAGCAAAAACAGCGGCATCGAAGTTGCTGGCAATTTCTTCTGCGCCGCTACCTAGACTACTGCCATTTATTTTTGATACTTTATACCAGTTACGACCGAAATCGTTGATATACGCAATAACACTTAAGTCCATATTCTCAGAAATTCTATAATCATAATGCACGGACGCATGTTTATGTTCGGTGGACATATTATCAAGTTGAGTGGCTGAATAGCGTTGAAATGGATTTTGACTAAAGTCTTGTTGAGTTATTCCCACATAGGTTTCATCAGAAGATTCGTCAGCATACTTAAGTTTAAATTCTAACTGGTGACGTTTGTCATCGTCTAAATAGATATCAAATTTAGTCAATAAATCTGTTTTGTTAAAACCAGTATCCTGCCCAGAGTTAAGTGTTTTAAATCCATCTGCTTGGTAGTTATAAATTTCAACTAAACCGCCACTAGTTTCATTTCTTCCGCCAACAAAAGTATGTAATTTTGAAAAACCATCACTTCCAAGTGCGAAATCAAATTTTCCGCCCAAAGCATTTTGTGGAACGGCAGTTGAGACCAAGTTAATAACGCCACCACTGGTGCGCGGCCCATACTCAATGGTTGAGCCCCCTTTAAGTATTTCAACCGCTTGCATGCGTCCAACAGTAGGAAAGTAATAGGCAGCCGGACTTGCATAAGGGGCCGGTGCTGCGAGAACGCCATCTTCCATTATAGTAATTTTTTCAGAGCGATCAGAACTTGATCCACGCATACCAATATTAGGGCGTAATCCGTAGCCGTCCTCTTCTACAAAATAGACACCGGCGGTAGAGGATAAAATACGCTGAATGTCTGTAACTGCGTAAGTATCTAGCATTTCTTTACCAATATAGGCGCCTGAACCAGGAAGCTTAGATACCGCAGCGGTAGACCCTAAAATAGTGATTTGCTCAATACTATTAGTGCTCGCATCAGTAGTAGATTCAGCTGCAGAAGATGTAAATACGACGCCCATTAATATAGAAGAGATACCTAGGGAAAGTTGAGATATTTTCAAAAAATCGATTCCTTGTTAACGCATATAGTTTGATAAGCCGATATTTAAACACGAATACAAACAAGAATCAATCTCATTTGTATTAATTTATCCATAAGATACTTTTTTGCTGAATAATAAAATCATCAACTTACTTTGGAGTAGATTTTTGCTTGATGTTATTTACGCCAAGCATAGAAAAAACAGGAATTTATCCGAAAGCAATCGCTCAACCGTTAAATATAGATATCATTTACTAATGGCTGAAATAGCCAATCAGTACGGGAACGATATTTCATTTTAATCACAACGATAAATCGTCACTCGCTCGATTGAATGCGTGGATCAACCCATTAGCCATTTCGACGGTAAATGAGTTAATCTACTCAGGTCTATTCAGACTTAGGGTTAAAGTAAATCCCATACCTGATACTTAATAGTCTTGTATTGCATTTATTTGGCTTGTATTTGATTATTTTGAAGGCAGGAAATTAGCTCGCCGCTTTGGAAAATGTCGTTTGATACATTTTCTGATGATCGCCGATTGCCTGATGATATTCATCCGCCAGCTTATCTACCAGCTTGGCGGCACTTAGCACTTCATCTATCGAGCCAACGCCTTGGCCTGCTGACCAAATATCGCGCCATGGTTTCTTATCACTTGTATCTGGTTTATCTTCTATATCTAGTTCAGCACCAAAATCGAGTTCGGCCTTAGGGCTTAGGTCGCTCGGATCAACACCCGCATCTATGATGCTTTGACGAATAAAGTTGGCATTAACACCCGATATTTTTGGTGTATATAAAATATCACTGGCGCTACTATTAATGATCATGTCTTGATAATCAGTGGCGATATTAGCCTCTACTGTGGCCAGAAATCGCGTTCCCATATAGGCCATATCAGCCCCCATCATTTGTGCGGCTGCTATATCCCGTCCATGCGAAAGACTACCCGCTAGCAATATCGTTTTATCGAAAAATCGCCTAATTTCTGACACCAGTGCAAACGGATTCGTAGCGCCTGCATGTCCGCCTGCACCACTACAAACTGCGATAATACCGTCAACTCCAGCCTCTGCTGCTTTTTGCGCATGGCGTACATTAACAACATCATGAAACACCAAGCCGCCATAACTATGCACATCATTAACTAAGTCGGCGACCGCCCCTAGTGAGGTAATTATTAGGGGAACTTTATGTTTAACACAAAGTGCCAAATCGGCTTGCCAGCGCGGGTTACTTTTATGCACAATCAAATTGACACCAAAAGGTGCTGCCTTTTTACCAGTTTGTTTTTCCCAATCAGATAAAGCGGTCTGAATTTCCATCAGCCAAGCTTCAAAGCCTTCACTACTCCTTTGATTCAGGGCTGGGAAAGTGCCTACTATGCCGGCTTTACACGTTTCAATGACTAATGCTAAACCACTAGCAATGAACATAGGCGAGGCGATGAGGGGAATACGTAAGCGATACTTGAATTGGGCAGGGATAGGCATAAGATCTCCAGTAATAGGGGGGGGCCAATAGTTTGCGTTTATTTTTACTAATACAGAGCTATAGGTAGATGATTATCTACCTAAGATTCCTCGAGCAATCACTTCTTTCATTATTTCGGAACTACCAGCATAAATTGTTTGAATACGAGCGTCGCGATAAAATCGAGAAATTGGATACTCTTCGGTGTAACCGTATCCGCCAAATAATTGCAGACACTCGTTAACCATCGTCAGCTGCATTTCTGTGGCCGCCAATTTCAACATGGCCGCATCAGTCACGGTCATTTCCTTACGCTTATACTTGTTCATGTGCTTTTCTAAAAGAGCCCGGCACATTTCTAGTTCGGTTTGGCATTGGGCTAATTTAAAACGTGTATTTTGAAACTGGGAAATGCTTTGACCAAAAGCTTTGCGGTCTTTTACATAATCACAGGTAATGTCCAGTGCCCCTTGAGCATGACCAATCGCTTGTACTGCACAACCTAGGCGTTCACGGGGTAATTCTTGCATTAAATACACAAAGCCTTGACCTTCTTGACCAAGCAAGGCGTCTGCAGGTATACGCATATTTTCAAAAAACAATTCGGCGGTATCACTGCTGTGTTGGCCAATTTTCTCAATCGGTTTACCAGTAGAGAAGCCGGGTAGGCTGGTATCGACTAAAAATAGTGAAATACCTTTGGCGCCTAAAGTCGTGTCCGTTTTGGCACACACAATGATCATATTTGCAGTATTGCCATTGGTAATGAATGTTTTAGAACCATTCAGTATGTAGCTATCGCCATCTTTTACAGCATTGGTGCGCATACCGGCAACATCGCTGCCAGCGCCAGGTTCAGTCATCGCCAAGGCCGTTAATACTTCACCTGTCACCATTGGTGGCAGCCAGCGGTCCTTTTGCTGTTGATTTCCAATATTTAAGATGTAAGGTGCGACAATATTTGAGTGAATATTGTAGCCGGTGGCTAATGCATGAAAGTTCATGCGGCACATTTCTTCTTGAATCATCTGACATACGTCAAAGCTTGCGCCAGCAGATCCATATTGTTCAGGGAAATCGACCAACAACATGCCAGCACTTCCCAGTGTATTCCACATTTCTCTTGGCATTTTGTGCTGCTTTTCCCATTCATCATAATGGGGTGATACTTCTTGCTCTAAAAAGCGCAAAACCATATCGCGAAACATTTCAATCTCTTCGTTGCTGGTATCTTGAGTAGTGGACATTGGAGGCCTGTATTATGTAAATATTGTTTATATGTATCTACTCTTAATTATTGACATATTCGGTCGGACAAGCAATGATGATTTGAGTCAATTATTTAACATAAACGGACATCGTAATGTTATATATACTTTATATTATGTCGTTAAATTACATAAATTGTTATAATCGGACAAGTATGCAAATAGAGAATAAACCCACTAATCACCATACAATCGCGAGTTATTTTGCGCGCACACATATAAATAATATGGTGTACCAAGGAGCTAGTGAACAACATATATTAGCTAAGGCGGGTCTAACGCCCGCGCAATTGCAGCAACTTAAATCCCGGGTGTCGCCAGCGCAATTAGCTAGCATTATAGACAGTTGTTGGCGAGTAAATGGCGATGAATTTTTAGGGCTCACCGAACACAAAGTAAAACGGGGCATGTTTGCTTTGTTGGCTGGGCGCTTAATTAGCTGCAAAACGCTTGAAGAAGTGTTATTGCACGCCAGTGATTTTTATCATCTTACAGGTGATCAACTTCAATTTGACATAAAAAAAAGTGGTACTTATGTGTTTTGTTCTTTGAATATTAATTTTGAAAAAAAAAGAATAGATGGCACACCAAATAGTCTACTAACTGAACTTTTATTATTAATCTTTCATCGATTTGCAAGCTGGCTAATAGGCGAGCTTATTCCATTAAATAAAGTGTGTGTACAACATATTAAACCTGCTCACCATGAAGAATATCGTTTAATGTTTCCGTGTCGATGTGAGTTTGAACATAAACAAAACGGACTTGTTTTCGATGCTAAATATTTACGTTTTCCAGTCGTACAAAATGCGGATAGTGTGAGTGTTTATCTAGATCAAGTTCCGCTACAGTGGCTTAGAAAACAATCCTACTACGATACCTATAGTGCCAAAGTAATTCGCGTATTAGAAAACGCTGTGTTGGAGAAAGAGACACATTTAGACAGCGTTGCGTCGACACTTAATATGAGCGCAAGAACATTGCGTCGTAAATTAATAGCAGAGGGCTGTCGCTTTCAACAATTAAAAGACAACATGCGAAGAGACAAAGCGATCAATCTTTTCGAACAGGATGAGTTAACTATTGCCCAAATAGGCTTAGCTATCGGTTTTACCGAACTGGCAACGTTCTCTCGTGCGTTCAAACATTGGACGGGGGTTTCGCCAAGCACTTATCGTCGGTATCGTTCTTAAATCGCAGTGGCATTAAGGAGTTAGTAGTTACTATTTGCTATTTTGATATACTTGATTTAGAAAAAATCCGACCGTTTAGCACACTTAATGCTTGTTCTTTATATGTTCTAGTGTTTTCCTTTGAGTAACATATCATTAGCTATTGGTCGCAAATTATTTTCTTGATCGACCATTCTTCAGGGAGCCTTGTAAGCGATGTCGCTAGTTTTAGACAACATAAATCACACAGTTAACGGTGATTCGTTTTTGAGTAATATTAATCTCACACTAGACAGTGGCTCATTTAATGTTTTGCTAGGGCGAACTTTAGCAGGGAAAACCACATTGATGAGGTTAATTGCTGGCCTAGATAAACCAACCAACGGTAAAATTAGTCTACATGGCAAAGACTTGACTGACGTAAAAGTCCAAGAACGAAATGTCTCCATGGTATACCAGCAGTTTGTTAACTACCCTAATCTAACCGTCAGGGAAAATATTGCGTCACCGTTGCGCATTGCTAAAGTAAAAGACAGTGAAATTGCAAAACGTGTGCAGGAAACGGCAGCAATACTTCAAATTGAGCCATTCCTAGACCGCTATCCGCTCGAACTATCAGGTGGTCAGCAGCAACGCACATCTATGGCAAGAGCATTAGTAAAAGATGCCAGTATTATCTTGTTTGATGAACCATTGGTGAACCTAGATTATAAATTACGCGAAGAATTGAGAGCCGAGTTAAGAGGATTATTTAAAGAGCGAAATGCGATTGCAATTTACGCAACGACTGAGCCCCATGAAGCAATGGCGTTGGGCGGCAATACCACATTGCTGCATCAAGGAAGAGTCATACAAACTGGTGCGGCAACCCATATATACCACCACCCAGATACGATGGAAGCCGCATCTTTATACAGTGAACCGGCGATTAATCTGATTAAAGGACGTGTTACTGATAGTCAAGTATCGCTGGTAGACAGGGTGCATTTTCCCCTTGACGCAGAGCTTAAAGGCCTGCCTAACGGTGAATATGTGTTTGGTGTGCTGCCAAGTCATATTGGCCTAGCACCTAATAACGATGACGACCTTGAGCTCAATATGACCGTTGAGCTAGCCGAAATAAGTGGTTCAGAAACTTATATGCATTTGCACAATGAGCACTTCGAACTTATTGTGCAGCTCAATGGCATACACGATTATCACACTGAAGCGCTTGTTAAAGTCTATTTACCGACGCATAAAATTTTCGTGTTTGACTTAAATGGTAAGACGATACAAGTGCCTTCGTCTGCACAAAAAGGAGGTGCATAGCATGGCAGAAATACGTCTAAAGTCGTTGGCACATAGTTATCAGGCAAAGCCCACATCAGCTGATGATTATGCCATTCGGGAAATGAACCATGTATGGCACCAAGGCGGTGCCTATGCACTGCTAGGGCCATCAGGTTGTGGTAAAAGTACACTATTAAATATTATTTCTGGCTTACTCTCCCCTTCAAATGGTGACGTATTATTTGATGGCAAGAAAGTGAATGATATACCGCCAGAGGAGCGCAATATTGCGCAAGTCTTTCAGTTTCCGGTAGTCTACGATTCAATGACAGTTTTTGATAACTTGGCTTTTCCATTGCGAAACATGAGGGTGGCGGAGGACAAAGTCCATAGCCGAGTAATTGAAATAGCAGCAGTCCTTGAGTTAAGTGATTTGCTTAAAAACAAAGCCAAAAACCTCACTGCTGACGAAAAGCAAAAGGTATCAATGGGACGCGGATTAGTCAGAAGTGATGTGTCAGCGATTTTATTTGATGAACCACTTACCGTCATCGATCCGCACTTAAAGTGGAAGCTCAGACGCAAGCTCAAACAAATACATGAACAGTTCAATATTACCATGGTGTATGTAACTCATGACCAATTAGAAGCATCTACCTTTGCTGATAAAATAGCGGTGATGTATAGCGGAAAAATCGTACAGTTTGGCACCCCCAGAGAGCTCTTTGAAAAACCTAACCATGCTTTCGTTGGGTACTTTATTGGCAGTCCAGGTATGAATTTAATTGAGGCTAAAAAGAGCAAAGGTGGCGTGATATTTAACAACACCTTTGTGCCACTTAATCCCGACATGCAAGCATTACTAGACCCTATTACTAGTTCAAATATAAAAATAGGAATACGACCTGAATTTATCCACGTATGTGACGACAAAGCAGAGGGTGGGTTTGAGTGCGATGTGCTGCATACCGAAGATCTAGGCACTTACAAAATCATAACCATGAAGTTAGATGGGGAGGTACTTAAAGTCAGAATACATGAAGACAGGATAGTGCCAACTAAAAAAGCCTACATCAGCTTTCCTGAGCAATGGCTAAAAGTGTATGTTGACGAGTACCTTGTTGATATAGATGAGCCTGAAGATGAAGTAAAGGAGCCAGTCTAATGCAACGCAAAGTTAGAGATAATAAAGCTTGGTTTTTAGTATTGCCGGTATTTATTTTGGTCGCGTTTTCGGCCATTGTGCCAATTATGACGGTGGTCAACTATTCGGTTCAGGATATATTTGACCAAAACACTGCTTACTTTGTCGGTGCTGAATGGTACCGCGAGATGCTAAGAAACCCTGCGTTACTTGACTCACTTGGAAGACAATTCTTTTTCTCATTCTCTGTTCTTGCTATCGAAGTACCGCTAGGAATTTTAATCGCCTTGGTAATGCCAACCAAAGGCAGAATGGCGGCAGTATCATTGATCCTTGTCGCTATCCCACTGCTAATACCGTGGAACGTAGTTGGCACTATCTGGCAGATATTCAGCCGATCTGATATCGGACTATTTGGTTACGCTGTTAATGCATTAGGTATTGATTACAATTACACCAGTGACCCCACCGCAGCATGGTTAACAGTATTGCTAATGGACGTTTGGCATTGGACACCGCTTATTGCACTCTTGTGCTACTCCGGATTACGCGCAATACCAGAAGCTTTCTATCAGGCAGCGCGCATTGATAGAGCGTCAAAATGGGCGATTTTTAGGCATATACAATTACCACGTCTGAAAAGCGTCTTGGTGATTGGAGTGTTACTGCGGTTCATGGATAGTTTCATGATTTATACTGAACCGTTCGTATTAACCGGTGGTGGTCCAGGCAACTCGACAACATTCTTAAGTCAAGCGTTGACTCAAATGGCTATTGGACAATTTGATATCGGTCCTGCCGCTGCATTCTCTCTGATTTATTATCTCATTGTGCTGCTTGTTTGCTACGTATTCTTCACTGCAATTAACCAACTAGATAAAGCCAAATAGGAGTTTCTAATGGATTATAGTATGCGAAAAAAACTCGGCTTGGCATTATATATTGTGTTTTTGTTTATCCCCATATATTGGTTATTGATCATGTCGTTCAAAGGAACAGAAGAGATATTAGGAGGCCTGACATTATGGCCTCAGAGTTTTACCTTCGATAATTATCACACCATCTTTACTGATTCAACTTGGTACATGGGTTACGTAAATTCAATGATTTATGTGAGCATGAATATGGCAATAACATTGGTTGTTGCCTTACCTGCAGCTTATGCATTTAGTCGTTATCGTTTTATTGGAGATTCACATCTGTTCTTTTGGCTACTTAGCAACAGAATGGCACCACCAGCGGTATTTCTGCTGCCGTTCTTTCAGCTGTATTCGTCAGTGGGTTTATTTGATACACATATCGCGGTAGCGTTAGCACATTGTCTTTTTACGGTGCCACTAGCTGTATGGATTTTGGAAGGATTTATGTCAGGCGTGCCAAGAGAAATTGATGAAACTGCGTACATCGATGGCTACAGTTTTCCTAGGTTCTTTTTGCGAATTTTCCTACCGATGATCCGCTCTGGGATTGGGGTAACCGCATTCTTCTGCTTCATGTTTTCTTGGGTAGAGTTGTTATTTGCAAGAACCCTAACATCAGTTGATGCGAAACCCATTGCAGCAATCATGACACGAACAGTTGGAGCCGCGGGCATCGATTGGGGCTTACTTGCAGCCGCAGGTGTGTTGACCATTGTTCCAGGTATCTTGGTTATTTGGTTTGTGCGTAATCATGTGGCGAAGGGTTTTGCCCTTGGTCGTGTATAAAATATTAAGGATTAATACTATGAATTGGATGGCTTGGACTGGAGTAACTGCCGTGTTCTTCAGCGTGATTGGGTGCATACTAATTTTCATGACAATTTTGGAGATAAAATCCCCAAGTTTTGAACACAAAGGATTCTTACCTATTGCAACGACTAGAGGCGATAAGTTATTCATTAGTTTACTAAGTGCCGCTTACATACATTTAGGTTTCTTGGCGTTTGTAGACACTGTTTTATGGGTAGCATTGTGTATCTCTATATGTTGGAGCGCAGTGGTGTTTAGATGGGGTTAATTGCTTTAATCAACAAAGTAAACGGATGCGATGACAAAAAGAATGTCGCTGATTTAGAAAAGCTGAGCTCTTTGATGCGAAGATTCTATTCTTGACATCAAAGGGAGTCCTACACATTGGCGAAAGCCAACACGAATTGCCGAATGAACATAAATTAGTTCCAAAACTATCCAAGTTTAGCGGTATAAAAATAGAATCTCGATAACAATGGAAATTGATATGAAATTAAAAATGAAACGGACTACTGCTATATTAAGCGCTAGTCTACTGCTCATTGGCGTATCTTCGTTTGTACTAGCCGACGAACAAGATGATGCTGCTAAAAAGTGGATCGCAGATGAATTCTCAGTATCCACATTAACACCAGAACAGCAAATGCAAGAGATGATGTGGTTTAAAGAAGCCGCCAAGCCGTTCATAGGAATGTCGATTAACGTTGCATCAGAAACTATTGCCACACATTCATATGAATCTAAAGTATTGGCACAAGCCTTTACCGAAATCACCGGTATTCAAATCACTCATGACCTTATTCAAGAGGGTGTTGTGGTTGAGAAGTTGCAAACTCAAATGCAATCTGGTCGCAATATATATGATGCTTACATCAATGACTCTGATCTCATTGGAACCCATTTTAGATATGGGAAGGCTGTAGCGGTCTCTGACATGATAGCTAACGAAGCGAAAGATCTTACATTGCCGACCCTTGATTTAGAAGATTTTATAGGACTAGATTTCACTACCGGACCTGATGGAAAAATCTATCAACTTCCGGATCAGCAGTTTGCAAACCTATATTGGTTTAGAGCTGATTGGTTTGAAAGAGAAGACCTTAAAGCACAATTTAAAGAGCGCTACGGTTATGAGCTAGGTGTACCTGTAAATTGGTCTGCTTATGAAGATATCGCAGATTTTTTCACTAATCAGGTAAAAACAATTGATGGTGAACGCATATATGGTCACATGGATTATGGCAAAAAAGATCCGTCTTTAGGATGGCGCTTTACTGATGCATGGTTCTCAATGGCGGGTGCAGGTGATAAAGGTCTTCCAAATGGCTTACCGGTGGATGAGTGGGGAATTAGAGTCGACGGTTGCAGACCAGTAGGTTCAAGTGTATCTCGTGGCGGTGCAACCAATGGCCCAGCAGCCGTTTATGCAACGACTAAATATGTCCAATGGTTAAAGGACTATGCGCCACCGCAAGCCCAAGGAATGACATTTTCTGAAGCAGGCCCAGTGCCAGCTCAAGGCAATGTTGCTCAACAAATTTTTTGGTACACCGCCTTTACTGCAGGTATGACTGATAAAGGTTTACCGGTTGTGGGAGAAGATGGATTACCAAAATGGAGAATGGCACCGTCACCTAAAGGTCCGTATTGGGAAGAAGGCATGAAGCTTGGTTATCAAGACACTGGTGCTTGGACTTTCTTAAAGTCTACACCTGAAAAGCGTCGTTTAGCGGCCTGGTTATATGCACAATTCACCGTATCTAAAACGGTGTCTTTAAAGAAAACCTTAGTCGGCCTTACGCCTATACGTGAATCTGATATTAATTCACAAGCAATGACTGACCTAGCGCCGCAACTGGGTGGCTTAGTTGAATTCTATAGAAGCCCTGCGCGCAAGCAATGGACTCCGACAGGCACTAACGTGCCTGACTATCCCAAGCTAGCACAGTTGTGGTGGCAGTACATTGCTGAGGCAGCAAGTGGTGAAAAGTCACCGCAAGAAGCGCTTGATGGCTTAGCTGCAGCACAAGATAAAGTCATGAGCCGACTAGAGCGTGCTAATGCGCAAGGCGAGTGTGGTCCTAAGTTGAACAAACCAAGAGATCCAAACTACTGGTTGAGTCAACCTGGCGCGCCCAAACCTAAACTTAGCAATGAAAAGCCTCAAGGCGAAACTATTGCCTACAAAGAATTGCTAAAACAGTGGGAAGCCGTTCCTAACTAAGCAATGTGCAATCAACAATCTGGGCCGGCCTCTAAGTTAATGACTTAGAGGGCGGCCAAGCTTTGTCAAATAAAGCCTTATTGTGGACGAAATGTGTTCGTACATATTCGAATATATAATGAAAACATATCAAAAAGAAGTAACTCTACAGCTATTTCCTTGAGCAAGATGCGGTCAGCCCTCGGTTTATTGCAAAGTCGCTATTTAGCCATAATGACGTTTGCGGCCAAGCGAATTGTGGCA
Organism: Glaciecola sp.; assembly: GCA_034112105.1. Lineage (GTDB taxonomy): Bacteria > Pseudomonadota > Gammaproteobacteria > Enterobacterales > Alteromonadaceae > Glaciecola. The sequence continues at coordinate 16,493 of JAWUVZ010000146.1, forward strand.
AATTTACACATAATATAAACGATATTGTTACCTTTCCTGAAACCTTTATGTTTATTTCACATTAAAAAAATTTATTTTAGTTGTTGACCTTAGCGTTACTCAAAGGTTTACCATATAGTCGACTACACTTGAGTGAATAGGAGTAGACAACAACATGGGTAACTTTCGATGGGGAGAGTTTTATGAAAAATGACAATGACGAAACTAATAAAGCAGGCAAAACCGAACATACCTATTGCCAAGCGAAAGACACCGGACAAACTATTGCATCAATCGCCAATAAAGCGAAAAATATAGCGAGCAATCATCCAAAACTAAAAGAACATCACCTTATTATCGATGGCGCAAGTTGTGCTAGTTGTGTTGCTAAAATTGAAAAAGCACTGCGCATATTAAAAGGTGTTGAAAGTGCAGAAATGAATTTTGCTCAGCGAACCGTTTTAGTAGTGGGAAACGTTCCTGATTCTACCTTGATTTCCGCAATCGAAATAGCTGGCTATAACGCAAAAATCGATACCAGCGAGTCAGAAGAACAAGCGCTAAATGAAAAAGATAAAGCTGACGCGCAATATTATAAAAAATTAATTCGCGATATGTCGATTGCCTTGTTACTTGGCGTCCCGTTAATGATTTATGGACTTACGATAGGCGAAATGACGGTAAACACAAACATCGAAAGGCTTGGGTGGTTTACGGTAGGGCTCGCCACGTTGGGCGTCATGATATTTTCGGGTAAGCATTTTTATATCGGTGCGTGGAACTCATTTAAAAATCACTCTGCAAACATGGACACGTTAATTGCATTAGGCACAGGCACCGCTTGGCTATATTCAATGGTTGTGGTCGCTGTTCCTGCGTTACTTCCCGAAATGGCGCGGCATGTTTACTTTGAAGCGACGGCTATGATTATCGGCTTAATTAATCTGGGCTTGGCATTAGAAGTAAAAGCCCGAGGTAAAACCTCTGAAGCAATTAAAAGACTGATTGGTTTGCAGTCTAAAACCGCAAGGGTAATTCGAGATGGCAAAGACATAGACATCCCGATAAAAAGTGTGCTGTTGAATGACTTAGTGCGAGTGCGTCCAGGTGAAAAAATATCGGTTGACGGTCTCGTTACTGAGGGACATACCGCGGTAGATGAATCCATGCTCACAGGCGAACCGATGCCTGTTGAAAAGGTCGAGGGTGACAAAGTCGTTGCAGGCACTATCAATAAATCAGGCTCGATTGTCTTTAAAGCAACACGAGTAGGCAAAGACACCGCGTTAGCCCACATTATCAACATGGTTAAACGGGCACAAAACTCCAAGCCGCCTATTGGTCGTTTAGCAGATATAATTGCAGCCTATTTTGTACCCGTCATTATGATCATTGCAGTGCTAAGTGCACTTGCATGGTTAAATTTTGGTTCTGCACCTAGCATTGCCTTCGCCATCGTATCTGCAACCACGGTATTAATTATTGCCTGCCCCTGTGCGCTCGGGTTAGCCACACCGATGTCTGTGATGGTCGGTGTCGGCAAAGCGGCTGAAGCGGGTGTGTTGATAAGAAATGGTGAAGCATTGCAAACAGCCTCTAAAATAACGACCATGATTTTAGATAAGACCGGCACTATCACCGAGGGTGCGCCGAAAGTCACCGACGTTCTTTTGGCAAACACGTTAACTCGGGAGCATGTATTAATGCTCGCAGCGAGTATTGAAGCAGGCTCTGAACATCCTCTGGCAATGGCAATTGTTGAAAGTGCTAAAGAGCAAGGTATCGAGCCTCAGAAGGTAACGGATTTTGCTTCCATTGCAGGGCAAGGTGTTGCAGCCGCGTTAGATAACAGCGCACTTTTATTCGGAAACGAAAAGCTAATGACCGAGCGCGGCATAAATATAGCTGCGTTTTTAGACAAAGCACAAGCATTCGCCGAAGAAGCTAAAACGCCTATGTACTTTGCGGTAAATGGTCAGTTAGCGGCCGTTATAGCGGTTACCGACCCAATTAAAAGTGACTCTATTAATGCTATTAAACGATTACAGAACAACGGTATTCGAATTGTAATGCTGACAGGCGACAACAGACTTACAGCCAAAGCGATAGCAGAAAAAGTCGGCATAAGTGAATACGTTGCTGAAGTCATGCCTGAGGATAAAGCCAAGAAAGTTGCCGAGTTGCAAAAAGAGGGCGAAATAGTGGGCATGACTGGAGACGGGATTAATGACGCCCCTGCGCTCGCTCAAGCAAATGTCGGTTTTGCCATTGGCACCGGCACTGATGTGGCTATAGAAAGTGCCGATATCACGCTTATGCGAGGGTCTTTGCATGGATTAGCTGATGCAATCGCGATCAGCCAAGCGACGTTAACTAACATTAAGCAAAACTTGTTTGGTGCTTTTATCTATAACATTGCTGGGGTACCCATTGCGGCAGGCGTATTGTATCCATTTTTTGGTGTGTTATTGAGTCCTGTTATTGCCGGAGCCGCGATGGCGTTTTCTTCACTTACCGTCGTCACAAATGCAAATCGCCTGCGTTTTTTTAAAGCAAAAGACCATTAGGAGTCGTTAATTATGTTATGGATAAATTTAGCTGGAATAGCACTCATTGTGTTAATTGTGTGGTGTTTTTGGATCTATAAATCACCCAGTCTTGAGATCCAAGAAGGCGTCATTGAAGTCATTGTAAAAGATGGTGTGTACCAACCTTCTAAAATCAAAATTCGTGCTAACGCAGCAACTACAATAGCGTTTAACAGAGTAGATCCGTCACCTTGTTCCGAAACATTACTCATCCCGGATTTAGAGATTAATGCAACGCTCACACTGAACAAAAAAGTGGTTGTTGAGATACCGGCCTTATTACCAGGCCGTTACCCGTTTCATTGCCAAATGAAAATGTATGTAGGTGAGTTAGTAGTGGCATAATAAAGGCTATAACGCCACTCTATTATTCATTACCCTACATTTTCTCATTGTCGTGCTCCATCATCTGCTCTAACATCATCTGCATCATGTCCCCATGACCTTCCATTTTGTGCATACATTTATCCATATTCATTGATTTCTTATGCATTTCTTTCATGCTATTTTTCTTGGACATGTGGCTCCCCATATTTTTTTTCATCATATGCATGCCCTTTTGCATCGAGGCCATATGCTGCTGCATCAGCTCTTGGCGCTTCTCTTGATCCTTCTCCTGCTTGATTGTTTTCATCAAATCTTGCATCTCCAACATATGTTGGTGCATTGGCATCATTTCTTGATGGTTGGTCATGCCGTCCATTGATTCGCGCTCTGCGTCATCGGTATGCTCCTGCTTATCTTGTGCATAAGCAGGCAAGGCGAATATCATGGAAATAAGTATGACTTTAGTTAATATTTTCATTTTTTTCTCATGTAGTTTTAGGTTTGTACTCAACAAACAGCAATATAAAATGAAAATTTGCAGATCACTTTGACCCAAGTCAACATTCTTAAGCCTACAAATTAATTAGATAAGCCAAACGGATTATCTATGCTGTCGCTTGGCTCAGTAAACCATCGTGCACCCTTGTCAGTCATATAAAAATGGTCTTCCAAACGCATGCCAAATTAATCGGGTACGACAAACATCGGTTCGTTGCTAAAGCACATACCTGTGGCAAGCGGTGTTTTATCACCGCCCACCAAATAAGGCCACTCATGAATGTCTAAACCAATGCCGTGACCGGTGCGATGGGGGCAGCCGGGTGTTTGATATTCAGGTCCTAATCCTTGTGATGCTAAATAACCGCGCGCGGCGGCATCGACAGCTTCGCAAGGCGCACCGATTTCAGCTGCGTTAAAGGCGGCAAGTTGTGCGGATTTCTCATTATTCCAACATTCCCGCTGTTTAAGTGTTGGCTCACCAAAAACATAAGTACGGGTAATGTCTGATAAATAATCGTGCACTTTACAGCCCGTATCTATTAGCACTATATCGCCTACTTTCAATACCTGCGCATCTTTAACACCATGCGGAAAAGACGTGGCTATGCCAAAAAGAACAATACAAAAATAGTTACCTGGAGCCCCTACTTTTTGATGAGCCAGTTTAATAAATGCTTCTACTTCAGTGGTACTTATTCCTTCATAAAGCATGCTTGCCGTAGCTTGGTGTACAGCAAGTGTCATGTTCATTGCACCCTGCATTAACGTGATTTCATTATCTGATTTTTGCATACGGCAATGCGCAGTAGTCGCTTGTGCGTTTACTAGGTTCAATCCAGTTTGTACTTTATTAATGCCGTCGAATATAAAGAATTGCGCGCTTTCATCGATACCTATAGTGGCTTTGTCGCTTATCTTTAATTGCTTTAATATGTCGACAAATAAAGCGTAAGGATTTTGGTGTTCTTGCCAGCCATGTATCGGCCCATCAATAACCTTAAATCCATTTAGGGTGCCAATTTCAAAATAGGGAGCTATGTATTGCACCTTGCCCATTGCCGGTAATATAGCGCCCACCATACGCTCACTTGCATACCATTTCATACCGGTGAAATAGGTAAGATTTGTACCTGCGTTTAGATAAATGGCATCGATATTATTTGCTTGCATGTAAGCCTGCGCTTTAGCAATACGCGCTAGATGTTCTTCAGCTTGAATTGGGATAAGCGTGCTGGTCATATCGCTTAATGTTGCCAGTGCTTGCTGCGGTGTTTGCGTGCCTATACCTATAGTTGTCATTAATTCTCCTTGGATATGTTTTATTTTTTTATGTTATTAGTCCAAGCATAGAAATCTTGAAATGAGTAGTCGTATCGACAATGGAAATTTACAAAGGTAGGCTCAACCTACTATTTGAGCCGTTGAGAACTGATATCTCATGTTCCTATAAACACAGATATCAGTAATACTATCGGCGGCTTCGCGCGGTGCTGCTCGATAGTTTGTAGACACTCTATAATCGCCATTAAGTTCGCCTATCCTGTGCCAACAATGACCGTGCAGCAAAACGAGTGTGCCTTGTTTGGGCGACAACACAACTTGGTCGTCAAAATCTTCAAACAAAGGCCCTTTAGTCAACGCGCCTAATCGATGAGTGCCTGGGCGAATGTATACCTGGCCTCCCAATTCCTCATCGACATCCATTGAATAAAGCAAACGGTTAAGATTAAACTGCGTACTATTTTCAGGTGGACAGTCTTGGTGCCAAGCTTGCCCCTTACTGCCTTTTTTGGAAAACATCACCATGCAATATTGATTTTTCCACTGTTCACCTAAAATCTGTGTTGTTAATTTTTGTAGGCGCGTATCACGTTCAAAAGTATCAAAAAATGTATGACCTTCGTTTTGCGGAAACCACGGGATCACTTCCGTTTTAGATAAATCAATAAAATGCTGATCGTGCGCGTAGTCGGGTGATTCACCAAAATGAGACATAATACGAGACTGAGCCTGTGACATTAGCTTAGTATCAAAAAAGTCCTCGATAACAACAAACCCTTGTACCCAAAATAACTTAGCCAATGCGTCATAGTCCAGATTATTAGCGATTTTAGTCATTCATTTTACTCATCAGTCACTGCTTTTCAGCAGTGAATTTAACGGAGACTATCTGGTAATACGTGCAAGATTCAATAATCTTGTAATCCATAGCCAAACTTAAACAAAGCATGCTCTGCATAGGGTGCAATCGGAATGTCAGACATTTTCACTGGCCATGAATAAGGTGATTTTCCGGTTGGTTTGAATCCATCGGTGGCAAACAGGAAGTCTGCTACGCCAGCACCTTCTGAACCAGGCAACCAAGCGGCAACAAATGCATCACTGTTATTCAAGTCCTCATTGATGACTAAAACTCGACCTGAAATTAATATCACAACCACTTTCTTACCTAGGTTTTTACACCCCGTAATAAGTGCTTTGTGATCATCACTTAACCACAATTCATCGCTGTCGCCAAATCCCTCTGCGTAGGGATCCTCGCCAACGACAACAACCGCCTTTTGAGCCGACATGTCTGCATAACAACCTTGTTCAGCGTATTCAACATTTGTTCCAACGGAATTTATACCTTCAAAAATCGTAGTGGCTCCTGCATAACTTTCTGTTTGCCCCTGCCAATGAATGGACCAACCGCCGCTCTGTAGCCCACTATTGTTGGCATGTAGACCTACCACAGCAATTGGCTCGGCGGGATCTAGTGGTAATACCGCATTTTCATTTTTGAGCAATACCAATGATTCTCTTACTGCTTGGCGCGCCACTGCTCTGTGTGCTTTTGAGCCAACACTGAGGCTCAATTCTCTTTTTGCAAACGGATCAGCGAAAAGATCTAGGCTAAATTTCATTGCCAAAATTCGGTGGACTGCATCATCAATCCGGCTCAACGGTACCGTTTTATTGATCACCGACAGTTTCAGTTTATCCATAAACTCGTCATGATTGCCCGGTTGCATTGCCATATCAACACCAGCATTGATAACTTCGTGGGGCTCACCAAAGCGCAGGCCTCCATTCCAGTCGGTAAGCACGACTCCTTGAAACCCTAACTCGCTTTTCAACACATCGGTAACTAAATGGGTATGTTTATGCATATTCAGATCGTTGTAAGAATTAAATCCAACCATAATAGCGGCAACACCCTGATCCACAGCGGCGGCATAGGGTGGTAAATAACGTTCTCGCATTAATTCGTCGGTCATTACTGCATTGCCACCTTCAACACCACCGTCGGTTGCACCGTCGCCAATAAAGTGTTTTGCTGTTGCTGCAATCGTATGTCGGTTTGCTAAGTTGCTACCCTGATGCCCTCGAACCGATGCAATAACAGCAGCGGTAGTCAAATCTCTGTCTTCAGTAAAACCTTCATACACTCTTCCCCAATGCTCGTGTTGCGGCATGGCAATAACCGGTGAAAATGTCCAATTAAAACCGGTACCAGCTACTTCTAATGCGGTAATTTGAGCGGCACGTTCAATTAGATTGAGATTTCTAGTCGCAGCCATACCAATGTTATGGGGAAAAATAACAGCACCCTCAAAGGTATTTTGTCCGTGCACAGCATCGACAGCAATCAACAAAGGAATACCTAGACGAGTTTGCAGTGCGCTGTATTGAAATTCATCAAACTTGTTTATCCAGTCAATAGCTCTTGCGCCAGGCGTTGGACCTTCTGTGTGAATAATCGAACCGATGTTTTTATCGCGGATAATCTCAGGGCTTACATTGTTATGCCAGATGGACTGGGTCATTTGGCCAATTTTTTCATCTAACGTCATCTCTGCTATTAACGCTTCAATCATATCTTCATGGCTATTGAACTGACATAAGTCGAATTTTTGAGTGCCCCATTCACAGATGACATTTACGTTGGTTTCTGTCTTATTTGAGCTTAAGTTTGTGCATCCAAAAAGCGTTAGTAACGAGGTTAATATTAGTACTATTCTCATGTGTTTTCCACGGTTAGTCCCGCTTTTTGTTGTCAAAAGATATCATCTCAAAGGTAGTTAAAATACACTTAGGATTAAGCTAATTCATTTGCATAAATAGCACATGAATGGTGTTTGTTATTTACGGCTTCTTCAATGACCCTTTTAGTATAAAATTTTGATTAAACAGATTAGCCATTATGAGCGTCCTTTATCAATAATATATATACAAAAATTGTGTGAAGACTCATCAGTTTAAGCCTCTGCGTCATATCACTAAACAATTAAAACGTTGTATATGTTACTTCGCAGTTGTGGCTTTTACAATCAACATTATCTAGCGAGCTATCCATTAATATAGCCGGCCGCCTGCTGTTTTTTAGAGATGTAAGTCGCATTTGCAGTTAGCTGTTAAGTCGTCAAAAAAATACTATAAATTACTGATACTATCCAGTTAAAGATTAAATAGACGCTAAAATAAAAAAGAGGGTTTTAAAATGGTTAAATTTTTAAAGTATTGTTTATACCTACTGTTGGTTCTAGTGGTGTCTTTGGGAGTTTATATTTATCTCAATGTAGCGCCAGACAAATCTGTGGAAGAACTCAGCCAACGCTGGGCTCAACAACCCTCACAGTTTTTAAATATCGCTGGTATGACTATTCACTTAAGAGATGAGGGGCCTAAAACCGACGAAGACCCGATTGTGTTAATACATGGTACAAGTGCGTCACTGCATACTTGGGACGGTTGGGTTGATGCATTAAAAGAAACTCGTAGAGTCATTCGTTTTGATTTACCTGGATTCGGCTTAACCGGGCCAGAGCCACAAAATAATTACACAATTGAACATTATGCTGATGTGGTAGTAGCAGTGTTAGATGCATTGGACGTTAAAAAGTCCGTATTAGCAGGTAATTCCTTGGGTGGTTATGTTTCTTGGGCGACGACTGTAATGTATCCCCAGAGAGTATCTAAGCTAATATTAGTCGATTCTAGTGGATATGTTTCTACGTCTGAATCGGTTCCGATTGGATTTAAATTGTCACAAAGCCGGGTAGCTAGTGTGTTGTTAAAATACGTGTTACCTAAATCATTAGTGGCGCGAAGTGTTAAGAATGTGTACGGAAACCCTGATGCAGTAAGCGATGAATTAGTTAATCGTTACTACGACCTAGCTCTTCGAGCGGGAAACCGTGATGCGTTAAAAGAGCGCTTTAAGCAAATGTCCCCCGGAATTTTGGTTGACAAGATTCAAACGATTAACATTCCTACGCTTATAATATGGGGCGCTAAAGACCGATTAATTCCTCCTAAATTTGGAATGAAATTTAATCAGGACATAGCAAACAGTCAATTAATTGTCTTTGATGAACTGGGTCATGTTCCTCATGAAGAGGATCCTGAATTAACTGTATCAGCGGTAAAGGGCTTCTTGGACGCTAATTAGTCTTTATGATTTGACGACGAAAACTCAGACATCCCTTATGCTTTTGCGAGGGATGTGCTTACTATCTCAAATTCCAATTGAGTCTCAGATAGCAATGCTCAGAGATTGCATAAATAAAGCGACTATGAATTTGTTGTTCACCGTTTTTCAGATAAATAGTTATTGATTGTAAACCCAATACGTTCTCATCTAATCTAATTTTCTTTGTTCAAATTTTAACAACGCAGTCACGTCAGAGATGAATACCGGTCCCTCTCTTTTTGATATTCTGAGAATACTCGAAAACTTAACCATATCGCCTAATAGATAAGGCTGAACTTGGTCTGTTGAAACGCCAGACGTTGAGAAATAGTTGTCACTACTTGCTTCGCGCCTACAAGCGCTTATCAACAAAAAAGCCATAGCAATAGACGTAATCTTTAATAAAATTAACGTCAGTCAACAAAATAGATGGTTAGAATTCGTTTTAGTCATGCCACTGTTTCTTTCAATAGATTAATGAATGTAATAATCCCCGTATGGGGTATATGGATTGGGCCTTAACTTATAATGTGGTTGCAAGTAGGAGACCATATCTACAAGTTCAGTCACCGTCATAATATCATTATAATTTCGCATTTTTGATAGACCAGATTCATCTATTCCACTGAGCCTATATCTCCTTGCAATTTTGTGTGATGGGTTAATAATGCTAGTCACTAAATCTGCATAGGTAGTTACTTTCGATGTCATCCCGCCTAATGGCACCTTTTTTTCTAATTCGGGTTCAACTGCACCGGCATCGATTTTTTCCAGGGAGTGGCAGGCCAAGCACTGATGCTTTATAAAAGCGTGTTGACCATTGACAACGTCACCCTCAGGCAAACTAAACCCTCGTGGTGAGTCCGGACCCGCATCACAAGCTGCTAGTGCTATAACCCCAATTGCTATTATTAAACTAGAATATTGGTTCATTACTCTTCCTTTTTTATTATCTGCGTAGGCCAAATTGCGAATTTTAATTATTATATAAAGACTGACAAGTCAGGCTAAGAAAGTATCCGGACATACTTTTCCTACAAAACAATACTGAAGATTGACGAGGGTTGTATCTACTATTTGCTGCAAAGATTCGTGGGTAAAAAAGCCAAGGTGATGGGTGATTAACACATTTGAAAAAGTGGCTAGTCGTCTATAAGTGTCATCAGAAATGCACTCGCAAATAATGTTTTCAGCAGATAACTCCGATTCCATCTCATACATATCGATGCCCAGATAGCCAATTTTTCCACTTTTGAGCCCACCAATTATTGCCTGAGGATTAATTAGGCCGCCGCGAGATGTATTAATAATCATGACATTATCTTTCATCATAGTGATTTCATGATGGCCGATCATATGCTGATTTTGTGCCGTCAGTGGGCAATGCAGGCTAATGATATCGGACCTTCCTATTAATTCCGACAAATCAACGTACTCATGGCCCATATTTTTTATTGATTCTGATGATGATATGTCGTAACTAAGGATCGTACAACCAAACCCAGATAGAATATTAATGAAAACACGCCCAATTTTTCCAGTACCAATTACCCCAATTGTTTTGCCGCGTAAATTGAAACCTAACAAGCCATCTAATTCGAAGTTATTGTGGCGCATTCGACTATTCGCTTTCAATAACTTGCGATTTAAACCCAAAATAAGTGCAAGTGTATGTTCAGCCACCGATTCAGCAGAATAATTTGGGACTCGAGATACACTGATACCCAGCTTTTCGGCTTTAACTAAATCTACATTATTAAAACCAGTACATCTTAATGCAATATGAATAATTCCAAATTCATGCAGTTTGTCGAGGACTTCTGAATTGATATCGTCATTTACAAAAATACAAATGGCATCAAAGGGTTTTGCAAGCACTACGGTTTCGGCATTTAGTATACTGTCGATAAACACCAAATCGAATCCATATTGGCTACTCCTCGATTCAAATGCGGCACGGTCGTAAGGCTTGCAACTAAAAACACCGACTTTCATATTACTATCCTTATAAAATGCGTATTTTGGGTCAACACAAATTTTTGGAATTTTTAATTGGTATTCTTTCGTTGAAAAGAATCTAGTTGCGTTGAATGTTATTACTAATATTGCGCTTAATGACCGACGATACATTGATTCACGTCAATGTTGTGTAAACTAGCTTTTCAGTATTCAGCTAAAAGTTTGATATTGGTTCAAAGTGGAGGCATAAAATTTGATGGTGATATCAATGCATTTGTTTCTATATTACAAATGTTAGAAGGGTTTCCGTTTTGGTTTAATATTGTTACCCCCTAGTCTAGTTTTTCAGCAATGGCAATGCCCAGTCGCTTACAATTTAACGCAAGCAAAAATGGCATTGCCAGAACTTGGGTGCCAACGAGCTAACTTGGTGTAGTCATGTTCAAATAAGGTAATCTCAAAATAAGGACGCAACATTTGTTGTAATTGATCAAAACTCAATGCCACCATTGAATGTCGGTCTTGCCAACTTTGACGTTTATTCTCATGTTCTTTTTCGATACTAATAGCGAGGTATTGTTGCTCTCCTTCTCCACAATAATCCCAAGCAGAGGTAAAGGTAAACTGGCTGCCCTCATGTTGTGCGCAATGTTGTTCAAACTTGTCGTTGTTAATCGTATTTTTATCTACCGCATTAAAACAAAAAATACCGCCAGTTTTTAAAGCGCGATGCACACACTTTATACAGTCATTCAACATCGCTATATTCTGGCAATAATGCACTGAATATAAAAAACACGATATTAAGTCGACAGGCTCATCTACGCTGAAATCACTCATATTACCCTGGGTGAATAGTGCCTCTGGACAGCGCTTTTTGGCAATATCTAACATTGGCTGATTGATATCTAAACCTTGACACTGATAACCAATATCGATGAAGTGGCGTATATGCGGACCGGTACCACAAGCCAAATCAATATGTTGCTTCCCTTCATTGCCAAATAACTGATGAAGGCGACAAAGCCAATCACTTTGATTTTGATAATCGATATCTCTGCACATTAAGTCGTAGTAGCTGGACAAGTCGGTGTATAAAGCGGTGGCCATAAAAATCAGTTAACATAAATATTCAGGTGGCTAGTCTACAGGATGGCGCTTGCTTTGAGAATTAACTGCACTCATCTAGTTGTCAGACTGTTATGCAGTTCCTTACTTATCCAAGCCTGTTTCTCTCAATCCGCTCAAGACCCCTGACGATTTCAATAAGCATCAAACTGGCTATATAAGCTAATCTAAAACGTCTGTTTTAACAGATTCAACATATCATCCACCGATAGTTTAGTAACTGCTTCATTACCCGAAAGTAGTTTGTCTGCTAAATCGCGTTTATGCTTATGCAGGGCTACAATTTTTTCTTCAATTGTATTTTTAGCTATTAATCTATAAATAGTAACGGGTCGTTTTTGCCCTATGCGGTGCGCGCGATCAGATGCCTGTTCTTCTACCGCGGGGTTCCACCAAGGGTCCATATGTATAACATAGTCGGCGGCAGTTAAATTTAAGCCTGAACCCCCTGCTTTTAGGCTGATTAAAAATATATCCCCCTCACCGCTTTGAAAGGCGTTAACCCGCTTTTGACGTTCTTTTTGCAAAGTTGAACCATCTAAATATTGGTAGCTAAATCCCTTGGATTCAATATGTTGTTTTATTATTTTGAGGTGCCCAACGAACTGACTAAAAATAAGCGCTTTGTGATTATTAAGCTTCAGCTCATCAAGTAACTCAGCGAGTGCAGCTAGTTTTGCACTGGGTATGTCGCTTTCAGCCATGACTAATTTGGGATGGCAGCAAGCTTGGCGCAGCTTCACTAATTCGGCGAGCATTCTAATACGCTGCTCTCCTGCGTTCGCTTTTAGCCCGCTTTGGCTAATATTATCCAGAGCATTGAGGCGCAAGGCTTCATAAAAGTCACGCTCTTTTGGGCTCATCTCTACTTGAATGTTAATGTCGGTACGTGGCGGCAGTTCGGTTAATACTTGGTTTTTCATGCGGCGCAGAATGAAAGGTTGAATCAATGCTTTGAGTCCTTGACTCGCTTTGCGCGCAGCCAGTTTGTCGTCTTTTGCATTTTCAATAGGCGTTGAGAATCGTTCGCCAAAGCGTTTTAGGTTGCCAAGTAAACCAGGGTTAATAAAGCGAAATAAGCTCCACAGTTCGGTAAGATCATTTTCAATGGGAGTACCGGTAGTGATCATTTTAAAATCACCTCTTAAAGCCATGGCAGCTTTAGTGCGTTTGGTTAATGGATTCTTTAGTGCCTGGGCCTCGTCGGCAACGATTGTGTGCCATTGCACTGTTTTGAGTATGTCGCTTTCGCGTTGCAGCAGTCCGTAACTGATGATCACGCAATCAAATGGGCTTAAGTCACTCAACAGACTTATTCGTTGTTCTGTATTAGTTGAGTCAGCGAATAATTTTATGTTTAGCGTGGGGGTGAATTTGACGGCTTCTTGGTGCCAGTTAAAACAAACTGATGTAGGGGCAATAACTAGGCTGGGCCCTTGGCTTGCTCGAGATAATAAAACTGCAAGGGCTTGCAAGGTTTTGCCTAACCCCATGTCATCTGCCAAGCAAGCGCCAGCGCCCCAATGCGCTAAACGCGACGCCCAGTCGAAACCTACTAGCTGATAGTCGCGCAATTGAGCTTGAAAAGTTGACGGAATTTTCGGTTCAATCGTATTTGCTTGATGCATTTTTTGGGTTTGTTGGTCCCATGCATGAATGGTTTTCATGCGCATACCGGTAGTGGCTTCTTCTATTTGCAAGCTAGCGAGTGGATGGAATTTACCATCGTCGGTAAGTTGATTTATTTGATCTAGTTTATGGCGTAAGTCCTCAGACAAAGCGAGGACTTGATCAGGGCCAAGCTTGATAAAGCGACCACTACTGCTTTTAACCATTTCGAGTAATTTGCGCAATTGGATTACTTGTTCGTTGTTGACTTGCAAGTCACCTGTGATATCGAACCATTCACTTTTTTTACTGACTGAAAGTTGCAGATGCTCACTCTCTAGCTTCTTAGTTAAGCTTACCTTTTTGCCTTTCGGCCAACGCAGTACAATGTTAAAACTTGCGTTAGTGATAGTGCCTTCTAATTGTTCTAAGACTGCCAAGGCAATTTGTAAATCATCCAATAGCAAGACGTTATCCGGCATATCCAAAAAGGCTGGGCAAGCTTGGTCAAGTTGATCTAGCTGCGTCTCCTCGCGCTGGAGGTCGCGCTGGGTAGCAATACGCTTACCTTTGATATCAGTTGTTAAGCTTGCATTACCAACGCCGGGTTTAAATGCAGGCCCGTTTTCGCCAAATGGCATCACCACACAAGTAAATGTCAGCCCCCCTTGGGTTGGCTGAATATTAATTACTAAATTAGGGTCACATTCATGAGTCTCTAAGCCGGTATCAAGCTCTGATATATCAGATTGTATATTCAAAAAAGGCGCTACGGCAGATATACCATCGAGTGCTTTTTGTTTTGCACTGATGGGAATTAACAAGCCTCCTTCGCCAATTATTTTAGCGACTTTAATGTGTTCAGGTGAAAATACGGTGAGCTGGTAATGGTCATCTGAGATGAGCTTAAGCCGATAAACACAGTGGGCCTTGTCATCATCGTGATCATCATCGATATCTCCTGACAAATCGGCAATACTTAAACAAAGTTGGTCGCCTTGCTGACTAACCAGCAGTTCCGGTTCACGCTTTGTAAGCTCAACAGGGTGATTTAATTCACCAGACTTGTATAAATTATCTATACCTACTGCAGCATTGAGCGCAGCTAATCCTTGCAGTGTATATTCAAGTTTTGAATAATAGCCCCAACTCTGGTGTGAGGTAATTGCCCCGCAAATTTTCTTATCGCTATCACTTAAATAATCAAAAAGATGGGTTTCCTCTTTTAGTCGTTTTAGCGATATGACGCGCCCTTTACTCCAAGCAGTCTTATTCAATTTTTGCTCGCGAGCGGTTAAACTGTCGTCATAATCTTGGACAAGTTCCCAAATTAAACGAACTGGCTTGGCTAAACGTTCAGGACTCGATGCCACCTTGGTTTCAATATTCGGATTAAGCGCTATTAATTTATCGAGGGCTAAATCCCACTGTGATTTGGTTTCTATAAGTGCAGTGATATCGACAAGTCGAGATTCAATTAGTGGCTTTTTATTGT
Organism: Glaciecola sp.; assembly: GCA_034112105.1. GTDB lineage: Bacteria > Pseudomonadota > Gammaproteobacteria > Enterobacterales > Alteromonadaceae > Glaciecola. The sequence continues at coordinate 31,533 of JAWUVZ010000146.1, forward strand.
TAAAACTAGCTTCGAACTGCTGGCATATTTGAGCAAATAAGGAGTAACCAAGTTGATCAAATTTGTGTTGATATTTTAGTGCTAATTTTGCTAAGGCGGAGTTTTTGCTCTGGTTGCACCATACCTGTGATAATAAATAATTAAAATAACCAAGTTGATGACCATAAAAATCAATTTCTTCATCAGCACAACTGTACTCAACGCGAATATTATATTTTTCGCCGGTTGATAAGCTCAAAATAGATTTAACAAGGCTGCGACCGACATTATAAAAATCACTGTTAACTTTACGGTCGTTTTCTTCAAACTCGACTTGTTGTAGTGCGGTTGAAAAGTAACTAACGTCGTGTCTGTTTGCCTGAACCATTAATGCCAATTTATAGAAGTAGCCTAATACATCGTTTAAATACTGATTTTTACGTTTAGTGATTTTATTTTTAGCTTGCATCGCTTTTTCAAAATAGTCGATAGCTTGATGGTTTTCGCCAGTCAAAAAGCAATACGTAGCGCGCAGCTGCATTCCATAACTGCTTGTGTCAAGGGTAACGTGTAGGCGTTCAAACTCCTCAAAACGCATTTGATATAAATATTGTTCGGCAAGTAAATAATGACACTGAGTGCTAGATGTGGCGTTAGACTGAGTGCTGGCTGCAGAATGCTTTGTGTGAGAATGAGCAGCACAAACCTGCTCTAATAATTGAATAGGGTAGTCACAGCTTTGTCCGTTTATTTGAAACATTCTAATAAGTGTCGCAAATGCTTGATACTGCAATACATCCGGTAATTTTAAAAACGTATTTAAATTGAACGAGAGGAAAAGAATCTCAACTAATATGCTGTTTTTAGAATGATCTATAATTTGTGGGTTTTTATTAAAAGCTAAGGCACTTGTTACCTGTTCTATTTCATCTAAGTAATAAAGGTCTCGAATAACTCGGCATCTATCGACTTCTTTTTTAAGTAAACTATTGCTATTAAACGCAGGCGCAACTTGTTCTGCCGCCATTATGATCTCAACTAATTTTTCATGCGCGGTGCACTCAAATAAGGTGTTTAATTGGCCAATTTCAGCCGTTAGCCGATTAGTTAGTAATCTATTGAGCTGCACCCCATCGCTGTTTACTATTAATAGAGATTGCCCTATTAGTTTTTCTTTTTTTTGTGCACTTAGGCGCTGTTCTTTTTTTGCTTTTGGTAGCAAGCCTCTACTACCCAATATATCTATTATCTGTTCTAACTTCGCAATACCGATAGGTTTGTATACGACAGCCAAAACCATTAGTAGCATTTTCTCAGATTCATCAAGATCTAAAAAAGCTTGATATAAGAATTCTATTTGTTGGTGGATTTTGGGCTGGATTAAAGCAGCAGAATTCATGGTAGTGCGATTCTTAATGTCTTTTTATTTTCAATGTCTTAAAATTAACAAAATTAGTGCTCGTAAACAATCATTCCTCAATTTAGTCAAACATATTTTAGGCGTGCTGACGTTACACTTGAGTAAATTAACCTACGCACCATCAGTTCTGACTCGATTTTACCCGCCATTGCAGGGGCGGTGGCTGAAAGCACCCAAGAACCAATCACTAAGCTTTGTGACTATAAAATTTTTCAATGGCAATAATTATTTTGGCAACGTCGTCCGAATCGATATCAAGGTGCGTGACTAAACGAATGAGCTTATCATTACCGATAATGATATTTTTTCCCGCTAGAAAATCGACGAGTTGTTGTTGCCTTTCGGCACTGATGAACAACATGTTAGTTTGCACACCACCATGGAGAGTGATGCCCTCAATGGTAGATAATCCTTTTGCCAGCAATTGTGCATTGTGGTGATCATCGACAAGGCGTTCAACATGATTATCTAAGGCATAAATACCCGCGGCCGCAAGCATGCCAGCCTGACGCATTCCGCCGCCCAACATCTTTCTAATTCGTCGAGCCTTCGCAATAATGTCTGAACTTGCGACTAGAACCGAACCTATGGGGGCGCCTAGACCTTTCGAAAGACAAATCGAAATAGAATCGAAGGCTGACGTAATTTGCTTTACATCAACTCCCTGAGAAACCACTGCATTAAATAAGCGGGCACCATCAAGATGAAACCCGAGCTGGTGTTCATCAACTAAAGCTCTTGCTTTATTAATATAGGCCAAAGGCAAGACTTTACCGCCGGTGGTATTCTCCAAACAAAGTAGCTTGGTCATGGCAAAGTGATTGTCGTCGGGTTTGATGACACTTTTTACAGTATCTAAATTGAGCGTGCCGTCAGCTTCAAATAAAATGGGTTGTGGTTGTATGCTGCCAAG